>JBATHI010000407.1:0-7161 GCA_049666645.1 Flavobacteriaceae bacterium
TTTCTTGAGCACCCAGGTGAGTGCCAATTTTTGGAGCGAACCGCCAAGACCTCCCAAAAGCTGCGATGGGTAGATGTCCCTTCTTGCGGAATAGAGGTTCAGTTTTAGGCTTTCCTTACTGATTTCCCGCTGTAGGGCCAATATCCTAAGCCGATCATCGATTTCCTTAAAGGAGTTGTAGCGGTAGGTCATAGCGCGTCGAAGTAATATTTTGAAAAGCGTCTAATGATGGGCGAATTCAATTTTTCCCTGAAGATATAGCACACAATGGCGAGGACCGTATAAAAAAGACCCACGGCCAAAAAGCCCAGATAGATGTCGTTCCATAATTCCCCTAGGGCATACGATACGGCCAAAGAGAGCAGAAACAGCGCCAACAGCGATATCGCACCGATCAGCAAAGCCTGTGCCGCGGTGGTGACGGAAACCATGAACACCTTGAAGATTTTCAGCTTGAGGTGCTCTTCGCTATGTTCCAGATAGGACCTCAGGTCGGCATCCGCCTCCTTGAGGTCCATTTTTAGTTCTTCAAAAGCCATGGGCCGTTATTTCTGGAATTGGGCGTTCTTTTTTTTGAGTTCTTCCAATTTGTGCTCCAGAGTGGCGATGATATCGTCTGCCTTATAGCTCATCTGGGAAATGGTGTCCTCCAATTTCTGCTCGAACTCGTCCTTTTTTACCTTGGCGGTCTTGGTCAGTTCGTCCTTGGCATGCGAAATGCGATCGGTAAGATCGTCTTTCACATCCATCGCTTTGTGCTTGATTTTTGAACGGGTCTCCGATCCTTTGTCGGGGGCATATAAAATTCCGATTCCGGCCCCTATGGCCGCGCCTGTAAGCAACGCCAATAATACGTTTCCACTATTGTCTGTCATGGTCTTAAATTTTTAATTAATTGAATGCATTAAATTCAATGATAAAAGTAATCCCTTGTCCCATCAATTCATATGATTTAAGTCATATCCATTTTTTCGTTTCCTGATTAACTTCAGTTTCATACCATGGCAAGGCTATTGACGGAAAAAGCATCGAGACGGCAATGAGAGCCAAAAATCAACTTATCAAAAGGAAGCAAGTTCTAGTAAGGGCGTTCGATGCGCTTCAGGAACTGGATCGCGTTGTTGACATTGCCCAAAGGCCAACGCAGGACGATTTTCAAATCTCGGTATTGGGCAAATTGGAAAATGAAGGATTTCATGATGACGACAGAATACTTCCCAGAATAAACGAAATAAGGCAACATTGGCAGGGCAAACTGGGAAAAAAATCCGATTTCGGATGGTTCCGAAATCAGGAAATCGGAGCACTGTTCATAGCAGGTAGCATGGCCCCCATTTTCATGCACCCCATCGATGGCAAAACATTGGGGGCAATGTCATCGGGCCCTTATGGAATTTTAAGGGGCCTGGGCATTGGGGAAGAAAAGGTCATGGATCACATCAATAAACTCCTCAAGGGGGAGTTGCTCCTGATCATAAGGGGCCACCGATTCGATCTCGAGCATTTGGCAGACCAAATCGACACACTGGAACGTGCCGGCTAGGCCGTCGGCCGGCATTGCCCCCGAATCAATAGACCCAAGGATAGGTTTCGGGCAGTTGTGTCCGGTCTGGATATACCTTCATGGCATGGACCCCCTCGGAACGATCGATATGGATAAACGCATCGTATCTTTCCGGCATCACGGAGGGTACATAGTTGCCCATCCTTTCATGTTGGGGATGGTATACCACGCCGATGGCCCGTTGTCTTATGGGCGATTGAAACAGCGGATTGTCCTTTATTCGATCCATGAACAACAGTTGATCTCCCTTTCCCGTCCGGTGCATCAAATGATCCCATGATCCCGGCATCGCCTCGGGCACCCGCATTTGCCGCATGGGCGCGCCCCATTCGGCCCCGGCGACCACACTGCCCCTGTACGATCCAAAGCCCACGATTTTGGGTTCAAGGTCTGCGAGTTGTTCCCTTACCAGTTGGCCCACATTGATGCTGCCTTCCAAAGCCATATCGGTAGCCCTGGCATCGCCCACATGGGTATTGTGCTCCCAGACGATGGCCTTGGCACCTGCACCATGAAAATTCAAAAGGCGTTTCAGGGTATCCATCATGTGAAGGTCCCTCAAATTCCAGGAACTCTGGTTCAGATGTACCATGGCCCTATAATACTTTTCCGCATTTTTGGCGATATGGGCATTTTGTTCAATGTTCAGCGAAGCCTCGAGATCGGTATTGTAGTTGTCGGCATGTTGTTTGATCTCCTTTAGAAGCTGTACCACTTCGTTCTCACAGGTTTTGGGCATATACCGTTGTAAAGATTGTGCATAGGCCATTCCCTTTTCATCGCCGAAGGGCTCAAAGCAGCCCAATGCCCTTTTTGCCGCGGGCATGAGCGATGGATCGTGCGACTTCAAATAGTCTACAATGGCCTCCATCGATTCCCAAAGGCTGTACACGTCCAGGCCATAGGTACCTACCCTGTTGTTGGCCGGGAGCGTTTCATTGTGCCGATGTAGCCAGTCGATCAGGGCCTCCATCTCCCAATTGGCCCACATCCAGGTCGGCCACCGATTGAATTTCTTGAGCACGGCCACCGAACTTGAGTCGCTGTCCTCGTAGTGCTTTACATATCGGTTCACCCGATAGAAGTCGGGCCAGTCGCCCTCGACCGCAATAAAATTGAAACCATGCTCCTGGATCAGCCTTTTGGATATTGCCGATCGCCAGGTATAGTATTCATGAGTGCCATGGGAAGCCTCCCCCAGAAGCACCACTTTTGAGCCGGATAGTTCTTCGATCAGGGGATCTAGGTCTGCGGCATTTTTCAAGGCCATGCTTTCCTTCCCCAAGGCCTTTATTTTTTCGGGCTGTGTATCCATATTTCCTTGCTTTATTGATGGCTGTTCGACGGTACGGACCTGCCTTTGGCCAAATGTACCCAAGTGTGCCCGCTTCCTAAATGATGTACATCAGCATTTTGAAAACAGGTCGCGGCCGCGGAACGGGATGTCCGAAAAAATACCGGCACTGACCTAGATCATTTGATTTTCCCCCACAAGTTTGCAATTTGAGGGCAACAAACCATACAACACCTTACAACATGGATAGCACACTCCCGTTTTTCGACGCCCAGGAAGAAATTCATGTCTTGATCGAACGGGCCTACCACGATTTGAAGAAATTTAAAAAAGAAGGGGACCGGCCTTCCTTCAACAAGCGATTGATGAAAGTATTGTCGGAGGTGGAAAGATATATCGGTAAAAGATTGCGAACCGCCTTGACCGGGAAAGCCCTTCCCAATGGAAAATATAGTGTCGATGATTTTATCGACCAACTCTATATCGACGTATATGATGATTGGAAGGAGATCAAAAGTGGGCAAGAACTGCGCCCCTGGCTCTTCAAAAAGGTCGACGAACGCTTGCAGGACCGTATCGATGAAGAGGAATTCAATACCCTTTTTTTTGAGAACATCGATGATTATTCCAAGGCGGAATGGGACGAAATGGACGAACAATTCAGCACCGATGGCGATGGGGATCTTGTGATGATTGACGAATTGGATGATATTTCCTACAGGAAGCACCGTTACCTCCTGAAAAATGTTTTCTTGGAAGACAGCAAGAAAGATCTGATGGCCAAGTTAGACCGGGATCTTGGCCGTGATAGGATCGAAAAACATGCCGAAATGGTATTGCAACGGTTACCATTGGCCGTACAGACCGCTTTCGACCTTTCCAGCGAACATCTTTTCGATCTCTCCGACATCATGAAAATAATGGACCGTACGAAACAAGAAGTGGAGCAGCTTCTGGAAACCGCTCGCAAGAGCCTTGAATCGAGTCTGTACGATCGGTTCCTCAAAGAAAGTTGAAACCTTAAAATCAGAAACGATGAACACGACAAAAACAAACACCAAAACCGAATTTTTATTGGGGGCAGGTTTGAACATCCTGCATCAAGAAAGCCGGGAATGGCTCGAAACGGTAGCCTTTTGGAAAGATGAGACGAAATTCTTCGATACCCTATTAAAAAACAAGGAAGCCTCAACAGGGGAAATGCCCGAGTATGGGAAGATGCTCCAATATCTCGATACGATCCATAGCAGTCTGTACGATTACCTTGTGAAAGACATCATGGAACACGATCAATTGTTGTCCCGATTGATCAAAGGAGAAAAAGGATTGTCGGATGGGGACTACCGCGACAGGCACCGTGAGTTGGGGGAGAAGATCGCGATTTTTGAAAATGACTTCCGGGAGTTTAAAAAAATGGTTTTTGGCTATGCCAAGAAGCTCTGAATTCCCCAAAAGATTTGTGGATCACAGATCGATATCGAGGCCGATGGGGCAATGGTCGGACCCTAGGATATGTGAATAAATGGGAACCCCTTTTACCTTATCGATCAAGACCTTGCTGATCAAAAAATAGTCGAGCCGCCATCCCGTATTGCGTTCCTTGGCCTTGAACCGATAACTCCAATAGGTGTAGGCCACTTCCTTAGGATGAAAATGCCGGAAGGTATCGAGGAACCCCGCGCCCAGGAAGTTGTCCATGCCATCGATCTCGATTTGGGTATACCCTGCCGTTTTGTTGTAATTGGCCTTGTCGTTCTTGAGGTCGATGGGCCTGTGCGCCACGTTAAAATCCCCGCATACGATCACGGGTTTGGTTTTCTCCAGCTGCTTCAGATACTTCAAAAAATCGGCATCCCATTGCTTTCGGTAATCCAACCGGTCAAGTTGTTGCCCCGAATTGGGCACATATACGTTGACCAGATAGAAACCGGGGTATTCGGCACACTGTACCCGGCCTTCGTCGTCATGGGTGGCCACCCCCATATCTTCGGTGACGTTGATCGGCTTGGCCTTGCTCAATAAGGCGGTTCCCGAATAGCCCTTTTTATCGGCCGAATTGCATTGTAGGTGATACGAAACCAAGGGGGCAAGGGCTTCCTCGGCCTCCTCTACCTGCGCCTTGGTTTCCTGCAGGCATAGGATGTCGGGATCCATGGCTTTGATGGCTTCAAAAAAATCCTTTTTGGCCGCCGCCCGAATGCCGTTCACGTTCCATGATATCAATCGCATTTATTGGTGTTTTATGTTGAATAAAGATAGGGCATCGTTCTCATTTTGAAAATAATATCTTGATCATCCAATGCCCAAGATATAGATGACCCCGAGAAGAATAACGCTCCCAAAGCAATAGCCCACCAGCTTCCCGGTCGTCCTGGAACCTTTAATTAGGGTGATGGCCAATTTAACCAGCATATTGCTCAAGGTGGCGGCAAGGATAACGTGGGCCGCAAGCCTCGGCTTATCCCCTTCCAATGCAAACTTCGACATACTGATCGTGATGGCATCGGTATCGGCCAGGCCCGCGATCAACGCGGAATAATAGAGACCGCTTTCCCCAAAGAACCGATTGGCATAAAAAACCGCATAGGAAATCGCCACGAACAATATTCCAAATCCTATGGCATTGAACATATTGAGGGGGTTGCCCAGCTTAATCTCGGTATTCATGCTGCCGCTGTCCTTTTTGATCAGTGTCAGGGCAACGGTCAAACAGATCAAGCCTAAAACGGCAAAGGGCAATATCAGGAACCATAAAATTTTCATGTTGAAAATATAGGCCAGCAAGGCCAATCTTGGAAACATGATGGCCGAGGCGATACTGATGCCGGCGGCATATTTGGAAGACAGTTCCGGGGATTCCCTGCTTCTCGTGGCATAGCTCCAGCTCACTGCGGTGCTGGAGATGAGGCCGCCCAAAACAGCGGTAAAAAGGATGCCCCTTTTTGCGCCGACGAACTTCACCAAAAAATAACCGACAAAATTCAGCAGGGAGACGATGACGATGATCGAACCGATTTCAAAAGGGTTCAATAGATCTTCGGGGCCATAGAAGCTATTGGGCAGGAATGGCAAGATGAGCAGGGAAATGATGATAAACTTTATAAATGCAAAAAGCTCTTCGGAGGTAATGTTGCTGATCACCGATCTAAAGCTTGCTTTCAGGGAAAGCAGGGTCACGATGATGACCGCTGTGGCGACCGCGTCCCTGTAATGTTCGGCAGAGACCATAAGGCCTAAAATAAAAGTGGCGATCAATGCCAGATTGGTGGTAAGGCCCTTGGCGCCTTCCGTTTGAGACCTTGACAATTGGTTAAGTCCAATGATCAGGATAAAAGTGCCCAAACCAACGATGGCCAACCATGGCGAAAAGAAGCCTTTGATACTGCCCACCGCAAAGCCGATAATGGTAACAATGGGAAAAGTTCGGATGCCCGCAACACTTTGTTCTTGTTTGAGCTTGTCGTATTCCCGTTCCAGGCCCAAAATAAGGCCAATGCCCGTACTGATCAAAACCCCAAGGATGTACGGGTCGATCACTTGGCTGATTTCCTCATGGATTTGCATTCAACCGGCAATAAGGTTAGATCTTGAATTCTTGTGAAAAGTACGATTTATTGCCCAAAGCGCGAATGGTTGCGGTAATGAACTACATATATTTGGTAAGGAACTTAAAGAATTCCTTTTTAAGGTCGGCATAGATCTGTCTTTGGGTTTCCATTTGATCCCTGAATTCCATATGTTTTCTTACCAATTGGGTATCCATCACTTCCATCCCCGTTTTGCTCTGGGCCGCGATTCGGGTCTCATGTTTTTCAATGGTTTCCAACAAATCGTCGATGACCCCCCCATGGAGGATAAATTCGTTCTGAAAATGCTCCAACTGTTTCAAGACCTCCTGCTTTGTCCAACGGGTGACCATTTCGCTCAAGCGGATATTGAATGATTTGAGCTCATCTTTCCAAAAGAAAAGTTCCCCTTTCCATTGTTCATGTTCGAAATGAAGATTCGAATTATAAATGACTTCGGTTTCCATGGTTTAGTTTTTAAAATGATTTCAATTTCTATTTTGCTTCAAAATTATTACAAATGATTCGCGACTTAAATGATTTAGATCATTTCAAAAGCAATGGGCCGCCCTTTATTTTGTCATTGAATCCTTAAATAGCTCGACCATGGAAAATAAACCATTAATAAAGGGAACGGTTTTGTTCCTGCTGTACATATTGCTTTTGGTCTTGTCGAGTTGCGGCCCAGTGGTCATTTCGTCAAGGCCCAGCCACCCCCCTCCGCCATGGTTCTATCC
>JBATHI010000408.1:0-5155 GCA_049666645.1 Flavobacteriaceae bacterium
TGCGCTTCCCAAAGTTAGTCAATTCTTGCGTAAGGCTTCAACAATGGCGCTTTCGAATAGTTTCGCAAAGCCAATTCCTGCCGCTTTGGCCTGTTTGGGCAAAATGCTCTCGGTGGTCAGGCCGGGGGTCGTGTTCATTTCCAGCATAAAAGGTTCGTCGCCCACAAAAATAAATTCACTGCGCGAATAGCCCTTCATCTTCAATACATCATAGGCCCGCAATGCCATTTCCGAGACTTTCCGCTCTTGTGATGCCGTTATTCTGGCAGGGGTTATTTCCTCTGATTTGCCCTCATATTTTGCCTCATAATCGAAAAAATCGTTTTCGCTCACGATTTCGGTAATGGGCAAAACTTTCGATTCCCCGCCATACTTGATCACGCCGACCGAAACTTCGGTTCCTTCCAAAAATTTTTCGATGATGATTTCATTGTCCTCGACATAGGCTTTGTCTATTGCCGCTTTCAACTCGCTCTTGCGGTATACCTTGCTGATGCCAAAACTGCTCCCAGCCTTATTGGCTTTAACGAAGCATGGCAATCCCACCGCGGATACGATGGCATCTTCATCGATGGGCTCGCCCAAATTCAGATAGTAGGAGGGAGCAGAACGAATGCCATAGGGTTTCAGCACACTCAATAGATCCCTTTTGTTAAAGGTCAAGGCCGATTGATAGTAGTCGCAGGAAGTCTGGGGAAGATGGAGCAGTTCAAAATAGGCCTGCATCAGTCCGTTTTCTCCAGGGGAACCGTGAATGGCATTGAAAACGCAGTCGAATTGCAGCTTTTGATTTTCGATGGTGATCGAAAAGTCATTTCGGTCTACAGGCTGCTCGTTCCCGTGGTCATCCACATACACCCATTTATCCGGCATAATATGGATGCGATAGGGATTGAACTTGTCCCTATCCAAATATTGATATACCACATTACCGCTTTTAAGGGAGATTTTGTACTCACTGGAATAACCCCCCATGATGATGGCGATATTTTTCTTCATACCTCGAAAACTAAACCAAAATTAAAGTTCCAAAGTAAGTAAAAAAGAAGAGGATTCTCTTGGCGAAGTCTAAAATTTTGAGCTTGGGAAAGACATTGCCCATGGCTTCGACCACAATTCGAAGCTGCCCCATCAGGTATGTTGCGACCGTTTCCTATATTTGCACGGAAGACGTATTAGCGATGGGAAATTTTATAAACTTTTTGCGAAGCAGAACTTTTTTGATCCAGTTGGGCCTAGCGCTCCTGGTTATGGTACTGTTGGTCGTGGTGATGTTGCAATGGCTGAAGCGTTCCACCAATCATGGGGAATTTGTTGAAGTGCCCGATTTTTCCAAAATGTCGGTACAGGATATGCGCGAGGCCGTCGAGCGGTCCAACCTGAGGTATGAGGTCATCGATTCCGCAAATTATGATCCCGAGTTCCCCCGATTTTCGATTATTGCGCAAAATCCCCCACCTGGGAACAAGGTAAAGGAGAGCCGGAAAATTTATTTTACGGTAAACCCTTCAGGGTACAAGAAAGTAACCGTACCGGAAATTATCCAGAACTCGATTCGAAACGCCACCTCCAAATTACGGGCCGTGGGATTGGATGTGGAACGTGTGACCTATATCGACGAAATCGGCGAGGATATGGTATACTATATCAAATACAAAGGCAAGAGCATCAATGCAGGCGAAAAACTGCCCAAAACTTCAAAAATTGAATTGGTATGCGGCAGCGGAGACCGTACCGAAAGGTCTTTGATAAAGGCCGATTCCGATCCCCAATAACATATGGAAGAACAAGACCAGGCCGATCTCGAAGGAGAGGAGCTTTTTGAACACCACAGATTTTTGGCCTCCAAAGGTCAGGAGCCGCTTCGGGTCGATAAATATTTAATGAATTTTATTGAATATGCCACCCGCAACAAAATTCAACAGGCGGCCAGATCGGGCCATATCTGGGTCAATGATGTCGTCGTCAAGCAAAATTATAAGGTGAAGCCGGGCGATGAGGTGAAAGTGCTTTTCGAGCATCCGCCCCATGAATTTTTATTGGTTCCCGAAGACATACCCTTGAACATCGTCTATGAAGATGAAGTGCTCCTTGTGGTCAACAAACCTCCGGGTATGGTCGTACATCCCGGCCATGGCAATTATTCCGGAACCCTGATCAACGCGCTGTTGTACCATATCAAAGACCTCCCCGCCAACAGTAGCGATCGTCCCGGCCTGGTGCATCGCATCGATAAGGACACTTCCGGACTCCTGGTCATCGCAAAGACCGAAGCGGCCATGACCCATTTGGCAAAACAGTTTTTTGATAAGACCAGTGAAAGGGAATATGTGGCCCTGGTATGGGGGAATCTGGAAAACGATACGGGAACCATTGAGGGCAACATTGCTCGGAATCCTAAGAACCGACTACAGATGCAGGTGTTTCCCGAGGGCGATGAGGGCAAGGAAGCGGTGACCCATTACAAGGTATTGGAGCGTCTGGGGTACGTGACCCTAGTTTCCTGTAAATTGGAAACAGGCCGCACACACCAGATCCGTGCCCACATGAAATATATTGGGCATACCCTCTTCAACGATGAACGCTATGGGGGCGATCAGGTGCTGAAAGGCACTACATTCACCAAGTACAAACAGTTTGTCGACAATGCGTTCAAAATATTGCCCCGACAAGCCTTGCACGCAAAAACCCTTGGTTTTGTGCATCCTGTAACGGGGGTCTATATGCGGTTCGATTCCGAAATACCGCAAGACATGGCCGAATGCATCCAAAAGTGGCGCGATTATTCAAAACTTGGCAAATAGACCAAACTGCCGATGAAAATCGAACATCAACTTGCAAGCGAATCTTCCATTCCGGAATTGTTGGGCATGATGGGCGAATTCTATCTGATCGATGGGTATCCATTTGATGTGGAAAGAACCCGGGCCAACCTGCGCACCTTATTGACAACGGCCCATATGGGCAGGATTTGGATCTTGTGGGTAGACGGCAAAGCGGTGGGCTATGCCATACTCACCTTCCTGTTTAGTTTTGAACATGGAGGAAAAATGGCTTTTCTGGACGAGTTTTATGTGCGGGAGCCCTATCGCAAGCTTGGTATTGGACAGTTGACGCTGCGCTTTTTGGAAAATGAGGCCTACCACATGGGCATCAAGCGCGTTCATTTGGAATTGGAAAAGCACAACGGCCTGGCCAAAGCGCTCTACCTAAGGCAGGGCTTTGCCGATTCGGGAAGGTACCTGTTCACCAAAAAGATTATTTGCGCCCCGGAGGAAGGGGCGGTATAAATTCTTTTGATACCTCGATTGGAAACTCTTTTTCGGGTCATGCCCGCTTCCGAAAAATCATCGTTATTTTTGAACTCATAAATGAATTCGCATGAAGATTATAATCTCTCCCGCCAAAAGTTTGGAATTTGACCGGGAACATCCCAAGTTTGAACACACATTGCCGGAATTTTTGGCCGAATCGGAAAGATTGAACAAGATCCTTGCCAAAAAAAAGCCCAGGGCCTTGGCCAAACTGATGGGCATTTCGAACCCATTGGCCGAATTGAATTGGGAACGCAATCAAAATTTCACCTTGCCATTTACAGCAAAAAACGCGCGACCTGCCATATTCACCTTTGACGGGGATGTCTATCAGGGATTGGACGCCTACTCACTCAGTGCCGACAAGGTGTTAAAACTTCAAGATTCGCTGCTCATTTTATCGGGACTCTATGGGGTTTTGAGGCCACTGGATCTGATGCAGCCCTATCGGCTTGAAATGGGTACGCCTTTAAAAATAGGACGCAAGAAAAACCTCTATGATTTCTGGAAGGTGCCCATAACCGCTCACCTGAACGGGATGTTGCAAGAGGGGGAACTTTTTGTCAACCTTGCGAGCAACGAATACTTTGGGGCCGTCGACGCCAAAAAACTGAAGGTGCCCATCATCACCCCGATTTTCAAAGATTGGAAAGGAAATGATTTGAAGGTGCTCAGTTTCTTTGCGAAAAAGGCTAGGGGATCGATGGTGCGTTATATCATAGAATCAGGCGCCAAGACCCTGGAAGACATAAAATCGTTCGATCTCGATGACTATGAATTCAGTGCGGCCCATACCCTTAAGGAAAATCAACCGGTTTTCATCAGATAATATATCTTGGTTGTCGGCGTTTTAATCTCGTAGTGTCCCAAACACAACGTCATGAAAAACATGCTCCCTTTTTTGTTTATGGTAACAGTGCTTTTGGTCGGATGCACCGATAGGGACGATGACATCGCTTCGGTCAACATCAGGGTGAAAAACAACAACGATTTTACCTACGAAACGGTACAGCTGGCAGACTCGGAAACGCTGCTCACCGATATCGCAGCCGGAGAATATTCAGAATACCTCCAGTTCGAAACGGCCTATAGGTATGCCTATATCGAAATAGTCGCCGCAGGGGAAACCTATGTATTGCAGCCTATCGACTTTGTTGGGGAAACCCCTTTGAGCCTTGGATTTTATACTTACGAACTCACCATAGGGGAAGACGGCAACATCTCAATGGAATTCAGGCCGGAACAGTGATCATTTTTGTTTGCCCACTTTTATTTTTTCCTCCACGGGAGCCCTTTTCTTGATTTTTCTTTTCCTTCTGGTGCCATAGGTGCCGTTCACTATTTTGCCCCTTTTCGTTTTTTTGTCCCCTTTACCCATTTTCGTTAATTTTGATTTTCTTAAAACTAGCAAATTCGTTGCAGAAAATCAAGATGTCATTTCCCAATATTGAATTTGGCTCGGGAATGCCATCTCCCCATCTATGAACAAAAAGATGTTCTTACACCGCCATCCCTATGAACCTTTTCTTTTTGAAGGGGCCACCAAATTGATCGTGGGAACGCTACCGCCCCCGCGATTTACCACCGGAGCATTCAAGCCAGGTGATGTGGACTTCTGCTATGGCAGCAGGGATGGGCAGTTATGGCCGATTTTGGACAAGATTTTCGACCTTGGCCTTCAATATGAAAACGCTGCGTCGGCGATAAAGCAGCGCACCGATTTTCTGAAGGAAAGGCGCATAGGGATCTGCGATATAGTGGCAAGTGCGACCCGCTCGAAAATAGATGCCTCCGATCTGGGCATGCAGGCGGTCAAGCTCAGAAATCTGCTGACTTATCTG
>JBATHI010000409.1:0-11402 GCA_049666645.1 Flavobacteriaceae bacterium
ATGATTCGTTTTTCCGGGGTCAAAGGGAGGCCTTATTAAAAGTTGGGCCCTCCAAATAACAAAAGCAGCATCCGCGTGAAGGATACTGCTTGGGAAACTAACTCAAATAAACTAACAAATTCTTGCAATCATTATACATAAGATCGTCAGGCACGCTTTTGTACAGCCAAAAAACATGAATGCGGACCAAAGTATATGAAGGAATAGAAAATTCGATGTTGCCAAACGAACGTAACCCCTTCGCCCTGATGCCCTTGAAGATAAACCAAACTTCCCTTTTTCTATTTATGATTGCTGAAAACAACTATAAAATTCATGAATTTTATAGGGGAACATTAAATATTTGGAGGGTTACCGATCGAATACCCGAAACCCACCGGAATAGATTTTTCAAAGTGCATTCCAAGTGATGCCGAATGACCAACTTACTCGATTTGGCGAAAGACAAGCAAACGACCTTTATTCTGACCAACCACATACAAGGGCATCCCCAACGCGCTTTTTATGGTTACGATCGATTTGGCGTCCCCATCTACTAGAAATCCGCTTTGCGCCGCCGGAATGTCGGTAAAGCCTCCTTTACCATCTCCCAGCAAAAGCAAGCCATTAAAAGCGTCGTATCGCCCTATGAAGGTTTCATTGCCGTAATCGTTCCCGATCAACAAAAGATCTGGATGGCCATCCTTGTTTTGATCGAAGGGTACCATGCCATTGATGGGGGCTATCTGGGCAGGAAAGGGCAGGACGACCGGTTTGAACCGACCATTGCCCAAGTTTTCGAAATAACTGGTCTTATCATAGTTGCCTACCAATTTCAGGGTACCCTTAAGTTCCTCGGAACTGAGCAGATCATTTTGTGTAGCTTTCGCATAATCCCTATAAAAATCAAACTTGGTCCTGAAGAGGGGGCTTTGCCCGAAAAGATCGCCCCAAAAATTTACGGGATAGGATTCATACTCCAATCGATCCTTTTTTAAGTGGGCAAACATGATGGGATCTACGCTTCCATTCTTGTCAAAATCTTTGGCCAAAATAGTGACCGGTTTCTCGGATGATGCTTGAAAGAAATTGTTTTCACCCAGGTTTCCAGCGACCAGATCAAGGTCTCCATCCAGATCAAAATCCATCGCTATGACACTTTCCCACCAGCCCCTTAGGCTGTCAAGTCCCGATTTTTCCTTTATACTAAGGGAAGTCTTATTGTTCCTGAAAATGGTGATGGGCATCAATTCTCCAACCACCACAAGATCTTCTAGATCGTCCTGATCAATATCGGCCCAGATCGCGTCGGTGACCATACCTACCTTTCTTAAATCTGGCGCCCAAGTCTCGGTCACATCTTCAAGAACGCCCTTGTTGTTTTTCAACAAGTAACTTTTGTCGGACAAGGGAAATTGGCCAATAGGCGTTCGGCCACCAACAAAAAGGTCCACGAAACCGTCCTGGTCAAAATCCGTTGCCCTTACCACGGACCCGCTGGCTTCCACCAACGGCATCTTATCGGTAGCCCGTAAAAAATTGCCTTTCCCGTCATTCAGGTACAGCCTATCCATATATAGGCCACTGTCTTGTGTGAATTCGTTGCTTCCAGATACCAGATAGAGATCCAGATCACCATCATTTTCGAGGTCGAACAGGGCCATGCCCTCCTCTTCAAATGCCTTGTCCCCTTCCGCTTCGAAAAGTTCCCGGCCATAAAACGTACCATCGGGATTTTGAAGGAAAAGGGTCGGTGAAAAACCAGCGGCACTGCCCACCATAAAATCTTCCAACCGATCGCCATTGATATCCCCAACCGCCAAACAAGGTCCGTTTTGGGTAAGCTTATGGGGCAGGATGCGTTGCACGTTATAATCGATGACATCCCTTTCCTGATGCAAGTAGTCAATGCCTATGGCGGTGGAGACCTCTTCGAAAATCGGTTTTGCTTCAAGTGGGCCCAAAGGAAAGGCCAACACCTCGGTCGAAGCGATTTTGGCGTTCGCATGCGATAGCGTGATGGTCTGGTTGGCTTTTACATCCGCAATGGATCGTACCCTTCCATTGGGCCAGAGAATTTCCAGAGCGGAGATTTTCTCGATGTTGCCCAGTCCAAAATGTGCGGTGGGGTCTACCGAAGACATATAGCCTCGGCTCAAATAATGTTCGTAGTATTGAAATTGCCCATCACCGAATCGCAAAACCAATTTGGCACCTATCCCCAGCGGATTGGACTTGGTCCCTTCAAACCTAACGTTCAAATATGCCTTTGCCGCCGCTTTGTCTTGTTCAAGCGTGTTTTCGAAAAGAAAGGCTTCCTCATTGATATTGTTCACCACATAATCCAGATCCCCATCTCCATCGAGGTCAGCAAATGCGGCCCCATTGGAAAAAGAGGGCCGGTTGAGGCCCCAATTTTCCCCGATATCGATGAAACGACCTTTGCCGGTGTTCTTAAAGGCATAGTTCGGAATTTTTACGATAGGGATCGAATCGAGTATTTTAGCGGGGCTCATAAACGGGCTCATCCCAATCCTGAAATTGCCAAAATCCATATCGGTAATATCCCTTGGAAAACCGTTGGTGATCAGCAAATCGCGATAACCATCGTTGTCCATGTCGGCGAAAAGGGGCGACCAGCTCCAGTCGGTCCTGGCCATCCCGGCCATCAGGCCTATTTCGCTAAAAGGCAGACCTGGTCCGTTGCCCATTTGCAGCATGTTCCTGCTGTACTGGTATTCATAGCCCCACCTTTCGTTAAAAATATAATTGATATAGTTGGAATGGCCGTTGGTCGTCTTCATCCTCTGGTTGGTTTCGCCCAACATGTCGAGGGTGATGATATCCAAATAGCCGTCGTTGTTGTAATCGGAGATATCCGAACCCATGGAGAATTTGCTTTGATGCCTGACCACTTCTTTGATGGTATTGGAAAATGTCCCATCCTGGTTATTGATGTACAACAAATCGTTGGTCAAGTAATCATTGCAGACGTACAGATCGGGCCATCCGTCATAGTTCAAATCCGCAACCGCGATGCCCAATCCAAAACCCTCTATGGTAATACCGGCTTCGAGGGTAACATCGGTAAAGGTGCCGTTACCGTTATTGTGGTAGAGTCGGTCATTGCTGATGGCCGATCCGTCGATAATTTTTGGTCTGTAATTGGTAGGCAGGGTATGTACCTGTTCGTTGTTCAGCACATAAAGATCTAGGAAACCATCTTTGTCATAATCGAAGAAAGTGGCACCCATGCTGTTTTGTGAGGCGTCTATGCCATACTTTTGGCCCATTTCCTCAAAAATCGGAATACCGTTTCCGTCCAAGCCTTGGTTGACGAAAAGCAAATTGGCCCTTTTCGATGCATCCGGTGACATGGCGGCACAAACATAGATATCCAGCCAGCCATCGGCATTGATGTCGACCACGGCGACGCCCGTACTCCAGCGGTCGGCTGCGGCGGTCCCGGAAACTGTGGTAACGTCATTAAATTTTAGGTTGCCCTGGTTCAAATAAAGCCTGTTCGCCACTTGGTTGCCTGTAAAATAAAGATCAGGTTTTTTGTCGTTGTTGAAATCCCCAATGGCCACCCCGCCACCATTAAAAATATACTCGTTGTTCAGGATGTTGAAACTATCGGTTTCCACGATCTGGTTATTGAACGTTATTCCCGTTTGTTGCGAAGGTCGTAGCTTGAACAAATGGGACTCTTTTTTACTACAAGAAGCAAGGGCCAAAATGAAACAAAATAAATAGGGGAGATATTTCATGGGATAAAGGGTCAAGTCTGAAAAAAAATTACTTGATGGGGCTTTTATAGGCTTTTGTGAAATGAATCGATCGAACGGCATGCGAAAGGTCAAAAATACAAAAAGGCCATGAAGTAGTTTTACGACATGGCCTTTAAGTGATATTAATCTTGTTTCAATCCTTAATATGCGGGATCTTGGGTCAAAGTAGGCACACCTTCTTTAATCGACCGGTCGATGGCCTGTATAGGAATAGGATAGTACTCGTTCTTATTGGCGGTAAATGTTTTACCGGCCAAATACTGTCTGTCGTTCCTCTCACTTGCCAAGTAGGCCGTCAATACTTGTGACGCTACGCCCCATCGCTGTAGGTCGAAGAAGCGGTGTCCTTCCATGGCAAATTCCAAACGGGTTTCAAAGCGAACCGCCTTTCGGGCAGTGGCCTGATCGGTCCAAGGGAGGTTGTATAGCGCGATTTCGTAATTGGCCGCGGCCTCTCCGGGAACGATCGTGAAATCGTTGCGTTCGGCACCTTGTGTCGCCTTGGGTACAAAACCGGCAGGATTGGAGGCCCTGGTCCTGATCTCATTCACCAGCTCACGGGCCCTTTCCAAATTGCCCAACTCTACTTCGGCTTCAGCCAACCATAGCAATACCATGCCATAACGCATGATCCTATAGGTGTTGGCCGAAAGGTTACCCCATCCCCCCACGCCAAAGGCATCGGGTTCGGCAACATGCTTCATCGAGAAGTAAGGGCCGGCGTAGGAAAGGTCGCGCACAAAATCGGTCTGATAGATCTTGAAGCCTTTGTAAAGGATGCCGGGCCTACCCAAAGTGTGGTCGACCCTGGGATCCAAGGGTCCGGTATACTCGGTTTCCCAGGTCACATCGGTGGCATCGAAATCATCCAATAACGGTAAACCACCTGAGGTTTTATATGCGTTCACCAAATTCTGGGAAGCCTGATAGAAACCACAGCAGCCCCAAGGATCGGTGTAGGGGTGGGCCAGACCAATTCCTTGGTTGGTGGCATCCCCGTTGGCACTGTTGACCGCATATTGCACTTCAAAAATAGATTCGGCATTGTTCCTGGTATTGACTAAGAAATTGTCATCGAAATTATCGACCAAAGAATAACGGCCAGAATTCACGATTTCATCCAACAATACTTTGGCTTCCTGTAATTTACCGACATTGGCACTACCACTCGAATCCCAGCCTTGGAACATTTTGGCCTTGGCCAAGAAGGCCTTGGCGGCCCACCTGGTTGGTCGCCCTACTTCAGCTTGGGTTTCAGGTAATACGCCAGCGGCGGCTTCGAAATCGGCCTCAATAAGTGGCCAAATTTCCCTGTCGTTCGGTACTTTGGTACTCTCTACATCGTTGACATCATACACATCATCACCGATATAAGGGGGCATTCTCCACATTTTTCTAGCCTCAAAATGGAAAAAACCTCTTAGGAACCTTGCTTCCGCAATGATCTGCGCTCTTTTGGCTTCGTCTAAAGACTCTACCCTTTGGGCACTGGTGATGGCGTCATTCGCACGGGCAACCCCTTTGTAGAGGCCCCTCCACTTGTTGGTGATGTGGCCATTGAACGATTGAAAATCGTAGGCTTCGATAAAGGATTGTTCGGGTTGATCCCCAGCATCTGTGCCCTTTAGGGCATCATCCGAAGGAATACCGCCAAAAACCCAGTTCTGTACATCGTTGTTCCATGGGGCCTGGCCGTCAAGGCCCAATCCGTTGACCATTTTATAGGCGCCCAATAATATACCGTCAACACCCTCTTCGGTAGCAAGGCTTGAGGTGCTGAACTGGCCCTGTGGTTCACGGGTCAGGAATTCATCCGTACAACCTGTGATGAGCAGCAGCAGGGCGGTGATCGTTGTAAAAATCTTATTACTCTTTTTCATTTGTTGATATTTATGTGTTTTTATCGTTCTTAAGCACAATCCGCTTTTTTTTATAAAGTTACCTCAAAGTTACGTTCAATCCAAGAGTATAGGTCCTGGCGACCGGCATATAGCCCCCATCGAACCCTAATGTAGGGTCACTATCGGTTCCTGCCTGGATTTCAGGGTTCAAACCGGAGTACTTGGTAAAGGTGGCCAGGTTCTGACCTTGCACATAGATCTGAAGACCTGCCAAACCGATGGTTGAAAGCACCTCCTCGGTAAAATTATAGGTCAACTGTACGTTCTTAATCCTGAAATAACTACCGTTCTCTATGAAATAAGAGGATGGCCTGGAGCTGATCTGGTCGTTCGCGTCCATAATAGGTGCTGAAGCGCTCGGATTGGCTGCCACCCACAGACTTGGATCCGCAGTTGGGTTGCTGGGCTGCCAAGCTTCATATAGGGCCCTTTGTGATCGGTTGCCTTGGAAGGTATTGAAATCGGCAAAATAACGTACATAATTGTAGATTTCGTTGCCCGATGAACCATTGCCAAAGATATTCAGGCTCAAGTTTTTGTAGGTCAAATCAAGATTGATGCCATAGGTGAAATCCGGGTGGGGACTTCCGATGATGGTACGGTCGTCATCATTGATTACCCCATCGCCATTGATATCGGCCACCTTGAGTTTTCCAGGGGCATTGTAGCTACCATAGGTAGGCCATGCATCTGCCTCGGCTTGGTTTTGGAATATCCCGACCGTTTTGAAGCCGTAGAAAGACGAAATAGGGTCACCTGCTTGAGATACTGTCAAAGATGGCACCCTGGAGGAAAAACCAAAGAACCTCGTATCGGGACTGTCGTTCAAAAAGTCGATGTTGTTCGTATACTGCGAAATGTTGGCACCGATACTATAGCCGAAATCCCCTTTTTTGTCGGAATAGGTAAGGCCGAAATCAATCCCTTTGTTGGTCATCTGCCCTACGTTAAAGAACGGGGCATTGGCATCACCGGCGGAAAATGTGATCGGTACCTGGAAAAGCATATCGGTGGTCTCCCTGTTCCAAACATCCAATTCAACACTGATCTTGTTGTCGAACATTCGAAGGTCCATTCCTATGTTATTGGAGGTCGTGGTCTCCCACTTCGCATTGGGGTTACCAAAAGCCTGGGCATCAAAACCGATTGTTGGCGAACCAGCGGAGCCGTCAATGGGATAGCCCGCGTTAAAGATGTTCGAGCGGTAGGTGGTATAGGCATTATAGTCCCCAATTTCCTGGTTCCCGGTCTTACCCCAACCGTATCGCAATTTCAGTTCACTGATAAATTCAACATTCTGCATAAAGCTTTCATCGGAAAGCCTCCATCCCAAACTAAAGGCGGGGAAAATCGCACTTCTGGAAGCCTGCTGGAACCTCGAAGACGAATCGTTCCTTAAAATGAACTGCGCCAAATACTTGTCTTTGTAGCTGTAGTTCAACTTGCCGAACTGTGAGAACAAGGTATAATCGGAAAATACACCGCCAAAGTTTGATGAGGTAGTGGCATCCCCTAAATTAAGATAGCTCAAAATTTCAGTGGTATTAAAGGCAAACCTTTGTCTGCTGGCGCCGAATGTTTCCCCGAAATTTTGGATGGCCTCGACCCCTACATATGCTTCGAAATCATGAACTTCATTAAAGGTTTTGGTATAGGTGAGTACGTTGTTCCATACCCATTGGTACTCATAATTATTCGTTGCGCTGGAACTGTTGATGAAGTTGCCCTCCACATATTCTGGTTGCGGCCTTCCCAAAAACCTGCCCCGCAGACCGTTCACATCAACCCCAAAGCTGGTTTTGAACTGTAGGTCATCCCTGAGTTCATAGGAGGCATACACATTTCCGAAGGCCCTTAGCCTATAGGTCCTGTTATCTTGTTGTCTTGCCAGGATGGCATAAGGGTTGAAGTTGTTGCCCAAGTTGGCACCCCTACTTCCCGCGAAATTCCCTTCGATATCGTAGATCGGCAATAAGGGGTGGTGCTTGTAAGATCCCGAAACCGCGTTCTGTTCCTGGTTGTTTCCGAAACCACCTTTTCTGTTGTCAAAGGAAACCGTAAAGTTCTCACCTACGGTCAATCTGTTCTTCAGCGCCTTAAATTCGGTATTCGCCCTTAAGGAAACCCTGTTATAGCCTACGAATTTGGTAATCGCATCTTGGGAAAAATAACCCAGGTTAAAGGCGTAACGGGCACTTTCGGTTGCTCCCGAAGCTGAGACCTGATGGCTGGTGATCGGTGCCGTGCGGGTAACCTCGTTCCACCAATTGGTGTCCGCGGAACGTGTGATGGCATAAATATTCCCTTCTACAAGTGAATAAAGCGCAGGATCGGTTCCTGGATCGCCCTCATTGGCGCCACTTGGGAAAACGTAATCGGGGATGGTCACCTCTCCGTTGGGGCCAAAGGTATATTGGCCGTGGCCTGGGGTTTTACCCGCGTAAAGATCTGCCAAATATAAATAGGTGCCTAATTCCTCCGCGTTCAATGCCTTGACATCTTCGGAGGCCGTTTGGGTACCGTAAAAGGTGTTATAAGTGATGGTAGGTGTGCCCAATTTTCCTTTTTTGGTGGTGATGATGATTACCCCGTTCGCTGCGCGAGATCCATAAATAGAGGCAGCGGAAGCATCTTTCAACACTTGAAGTGATTCTATATCGTTGGGGTTAAGGTTGGCCTGTGATTTTGAGGGTACCCCATCAATAATATATAAGGGGTCGTTGTTTCCGATGGTTCCGAACCCACGGATCCTAACCGTGGCTTCCCCACCTGGAGTCGCATCGTTCACAATACCAATACCTGCAGCACGGCCCTGCAATTGCTGGGCGAATGTGGTGGCAGGTACTGCCAAAAGCTGTTCCGCATCCACTGTGGTCACCGCCCCGGTTACGTCTCTTTTAGACTGGGTGCCGTAACCCGTAACCACCACTTCTTCCAATGCCGCTGCATCTTCTTCCAAGCTGGCGTTGATGGTCGATTGGCCATTTACGGCTACTTCCATCGTTTTGAAACCCAAATAACTGAATACCAAAGTAGCATCTCCGGCTACACCGTTGATGGTGTAATTTCCATCAAAATCGGTTTGGGTACCATTCGTCGTACCTTTAACCAAAACGTTGGCACCTGGCAACGGACCAACTCCGTCCGTGACTTTACCGGTTACCGTCTGTGCCTTTGCCAGCCCAAAACATAAAAATGCCCCAAGCAATAAAAAGCGTTTCATCAATGTGATTTTCATAAGTTGTGTGTTTTTTGTCGGTTAATTTTGAATTTTAATATTGGTGTTGAACTTACTTTTTTAAGATCCCATTATTCTTAACAGAATTCCAGGGCGCGATTCTAAGCCCCGACGAATTTATGTTAATGAAATCATAAGATACGGACTTTGTTATAAAATAACTCTAAAATTCATGAATTTTAGAGTGATTACGCAAACGTTGTAGGTTGAAGATGCCGTATTCCCAGGTAGTCCCGAGTATGTTAAAAAAAATCGCCCCCTGCTCCAAATTGGGCAAAGTATATATTATTTATGCGAATCGTTTTTTGCAATTAGTGCATTTTCAGTTCCCATGCGAAGGAGATTTAGTTTGATTTTGGAAAGACGGGGTCCTTGGAACAACGGTGCTCCAATCGGTTGTATTTAATGGGTTTTAATCTATTGGATATTTTTGGGCAAGGAGTCATGCACTGCGATCAAATGACTTCTGATATAAACGGGTATGGCCATCCCATCTGCATTTACTTTGACCTGCATGCTTTTTGACGGGGATAGGGGCATATGGCAAGCGACACAATTATTGACCATTTTGGCGGTTTCCGAAGGTTCCAATGAGCAAACCAGTTTGGCGGCCGTATGGCAACCGATACATTTTTGGTTAAAGGTATTGGTAGCTCCCCTTTGATTTGTGTGAGGGTCATGGCAGGTTGCGCAGTCCATTGCCGGACTTGCCTGAAAACATTTGCTGCTTTTTAGCAAACCATATTGGTTGCCATGCACGTCCAATTCGTTTTCCGGCCTGCCGGTATAAAAATTTCGGGAATAGGTTTCCAGATCTTCGCCCGCAACGAACGAAAATGGATTTCCTTGAATCTGGCGGGCCCTCAATCCGGAATGGCATTGAATACAGATGTCAAGACGTTTTTGCCTTGAGAGTTCTTTTAATTGGAGCATATATGCAGGGGTGGAGTCATTTGGATTGTTTCTATGGTGGAGCACATGTTTTTGTGCAGGACCATGGCAGCGCTCACAATCGATACCCAGAATCAGGTGCTCCTTCACGTATTGGTTGCCGTTCCCTGTAGCATCCCTGTTTTCGGCAAAGGTAACATGGCATTTCAGACAGGCGTCGTTTACAGGCCTTTTGGTGATGTATTCGGGATAATTGGGGCTATTGATCCAACTGTTCGTTGGGGTATAATAGGAGGCTTGGAGTTGAAACAACCTAACTTTTTCCCAAGTGAGGTAGGATTGGCCTTTTACCCCAGAACCGATGACGATATCAAATTTTGATTTGGTTACCAGGTCCTTTCCGAATTTTGATTGGGCATGTTCATAAAAAGTACCATGTTCCGAAACCATGGTAAAAAGGGCCTCTTGAAGTTCCAGCGTATTGGCACCCGCTTCGAAACTGCCGAGTATACTTTTTTCAGTGGGTTGGGCCGAGGTATTGAAATGTGCGGTCTTCAAGTGCGTTTCATATATTGAGGCGTGGCACTCCATACAGGTTTGTGAGCCCACATATTTTTCGCCATTATAATGGGTTGCCAAAACCGTGGGATTAAAATAGTCGGTTTCCAATGGGGAGTCCTTGCAATGCCAGATCAGCAGCATTAATAAGGGTGAACCAATTAAAACAAGGAGTTTTGGTAAAATGGTTTTACGCACGGTGCAAGGAATGATTTTGAGAGCAACTTGTTCGGAAACGGAAGTACTAAAATAGCCATTTTAATTGGAAGTGCGTTTTTATATTTAACGGTCTGACATGTTTTCGAAAGGGCTGTCAAATAATCGAAAAGCCAACTGGTCTTATGAACATCACGGCGTATTTTGAGCCTGAGGAAAGGCCATTGTGACGGAGTCTTTTTAATGGACTAAAAAAAGAAAAGAAAATGTTGCGTTCCATAATTGGAAAAAGTACATTTGCAACCGCATTTTTCCCGAGTGTGCTCGGGATAACGTTCTTGGAACAAACTAATGGAGAGGTGCCGGAGTGGTAACGGAGCAGATTGCTAATCTGTCGACGCGTAAGCGTCGCCAGGGTTCGAATCCCTGTCTCTCCGCAATATCCTTTGAAATATTGGATGGAATCCGAATTGGTTTGGCCATGCAGGTAAAGTTGCGCAGGCCGGTTATCGCGTCCCGATGTATCGGGAAGGCCGATGGGAAGTTCTTTAATTGATGGAGTGCAGGATTCGATGCTGCGAAATTTTACACCTCGGGGTGTAGCGTAGCCCGGTTATCGCGTCCCGATGTATCGGGAAGGCGCCGGGAAGTTCTTTGAATGATGGAGCGCAGGTTCGATTCTGCAATAATATACACCTCGGGGTGTGGTCCCGCCTTTTGGCGGTATATACTCCGCCCCCGCCAAAAGGCGGGACAGGCCGGTTATCGCGTCCCGGCCTTGCGTCGGGAAGGCCTTAGGGCAGTTCTTTAAAATGATGAATGGCAGGATTCGCTCCTGCAAAATTGTACACCTCGGGGTTTGGCCCCGCCGTAAAGGCGGGATGAACT
>JBATHI010000410.1:0-6612 GCA_049666645.1 Flavobacteriaceae bacterium
CTGGTATACAGGTGCGTGTTCGGGTGCAATTTTTTGAGGTGGTATCGATTGCCGATACTTTTGAATCCGCCCGATTTCATGATGGCTGCATTGGGTTCGTAAAGATAGGAGAGGGGAAGACTATAGGCTACGCCGGCTTGTCGTTCCCGTTCCATATCAAATTCGAAAGTCTCGTCTTTGACCAAGCCAAGGTTTACGGTTTTGATGCTTGCTTCTCCCCGATAATCTTTTTCCAGCCACCATAACACTTCTTTGACCTCGTTGGACACTGCCACTATATGGATCTCTTTCACAAACTTCATGTCGTCAAGCCCCGCTTTAACGTCCAACAATGGAGCGCTCTTTATCAATATGTTGTTCGTTTTGGAGAATAACAGGTCGATATGTTCCAAGACATTTGGTGAACAATCGGCAAGCCGAAAAACCTTTCCCTTATGGTCATCTCTTCTTGAGGGATCAAGATAGATCCAAGAAAAATGCTGTTCGGTATTTTGAAGGAAGCCCTCCAAATCTCCCGAAATAGAGTGAATGTTGCTTCTGCCCAAAACCTGAAAATTATGGGCGGCGATTTTCGATAGTTCTAGATCTTTTTCGACGTGGGTTACCGAAGGTATTTTCTGACTGAAAAAATAACTGTCGACGCCCAAGCCACCGGTTAGGTCGGCCAACGATTTTCCATGCACCAATCCCGCCTTGTAGGATGCTGTAATTTCGGAAGAGGTCTGCTCGATGTTCAGTTTGTTCGGGAAATAAATTCCAGTGCTGTTGTACCAGGTGGGGAGTTTTTTTTCACACTTTTTTCGAGCCTCGAGCTGTGCTGCCAGCTCCTTGTTGGAAATTCCCTCAAAAACCTGCTTTTGAAGCAATACTGACATGATGTCAGTATTCAAATTTTCAATTATAAAACTTTGTACACCAGCATTTAATATTGCTTTATTCAATGTGATACTATAAATTTTTCGTCAGTGATTTGACCAACTTGATTTCCGAATAAAATTCTTTTAAAATCACCTTTATCGCGGTATATCCGGGTACCGCAATGATCATTCCCACCACCCCGAATAGAAGTCCTGCAATAATGATGATCAGAAAGATTTCCAAGGGGTGCGATTTTACGCTATTGGAAAAAATAAAGGGTTGGGAAAAGAAATTATCGACCAATTGACCTACTGCAAAACCGATCAAAACATAACCTGATTTCGGCAAGATCACCGCACTGAAATCCGCCCCTAAATTACTGGTCATGGTAAGCACTACCATGATTACCGCGCCGATCATGGGCCCGATGTAAGGGATGATATTGAAGAGCGCGCAAAGAAAGGCGATCACGACCGCGTTTTCGATGCCAACGACCAACAATACGATGGTGTAGATCACGAACAAAATGAAAATCTGGAGCACCAGGCCCAGGAAATATCTGGATAGCAGGTCATTGATCTTTTCTATCGATTTTACCACCCCTGTTTCCCGATCATTGGGTACGAACATCAGCAAACCGTTTTGGAACAGTTTACTGTCCTTTAGAAAGAAAAACGAGATGAAAAGCACCGAAAATAGCCCTATACTCGTAGCGCTCAGCAAATCGAGGAATGAATTCAGCAGATTGGGTATAAAGCCGACATCGAGGCGCTCCAAGAGGGTCTTTCCCACTTCCGAATGCTGCAGCATGTCGTTCACCGAAGCAGGGGAAGCCCCGAAGTATTGGGTAATCTCCAAATAAAGCACGCTCAATTGTTGTTGCAGCGAATCGATGTTCAACAAAGAGAGGTTTTTTCCCTGTTGTGAAATAAGCGGTACGAACAGGGCGATGATCCCGGCCATGGCCCCGACCATGAACAACATGGTCACCACCACGGCCAAGGTATTCGGAAATTTCAGTCTTCTCCTGATAAAAAGCACCATGGGCCGACCTATCAAAGCGATTACCGCGGCGATGGCCAAATAGGCCAAAACCGACTGGATTTTATATAAAAAATATAGGAGCAATGCGATACCCGCAATAATTCCTACTGCTCGCAGTATACCCTGAGCTATGGTATTTGAGGTCATCTAACTGTTGATTTTAATTTTTAAAAACATAGGATATAATGTTAGCACCCATTTTTAATGCTTTTTCCCTTACTTCAGGAGGATCGTTATGAACCGTGGGATCTTCCCAACCGTCCCCCAAATCGCATTCATAGGTAAAAAGGAGCACGAGCCTATTGTTCTCAACGACACCGAAAGCCTGGGGTCTTTTTCCATCGTGTTCATGTATTTTGGGAAGGCCCTCGGGAAACTGATATTCCTGCTTGAAGATCGGATGGTCGGCCCCCAGTTCTTCCAGTTGCTTATCGGGAAATACCTTGGCCAATTCCTTTCTCAAATAGGGCTCCATGCCATAATTATCGTCGATATGCAAAAAGCCGCCCGATAAGAGGTATGTGCGGAGATTGTTGGCTTCTTCAGGGGTAAAAAAAACATTGCCATGACCCGTCATGTGTAAGAAAGGGTATTGGAATATGGTAATGCTCCCAGCTGTTACCTGTCCGGTGCGTTCCTCCAGAATCGTGCCGATATTTTGATTGCAGAATCGAATGAGATTGGGCATTGCCGTAGGATTGGCGTACCAATCGCCACCGCCGTTGTATTTGAGTATGGCGACCTCTTGGGACAGAACGACCCTTGGGGCGCAAATCATACAAAGCAAGCCTAGTACCGTAAGAAATTTCATAGGGCGCGGTTTAAAATTCCCAAGACCCCCAAAAGTAATGAATATCACGGCGAAATGTGCGCCATCAAGGGCAGAAGTTTTGAAACCAATACATGCTGCCACGATCAAAATACTAAGTCTTGTTGTTTGCCATGGCCACAACGGTACAGGTCACAATGGCAGCCGTTTCGGTACGAAGCCTATTGTTCCCCAGGGATACGGGCCGAAAACCCTTCTGCAGTGCTTGTGCGATTTCACGGGGGCTAAAATCCCCTTCCGGACCGATGAGCACGGTCACCTCCAAGTTGGGGACCAATGCTTGCAACAAATCGGTTTTCCGATCTTCCTCACAATGGGCGATAAAACATATTCCTTGTTCCGGCCTTTGCAAAAAGGCCTCCAATGGCATAGGCTCATGTAGCAGGGGCAAATAAGTTTGAAGGCTTTGCTTCATGGCCGATTGCAATACTTTTTCCAGTCGTTCCGATTTAATGGTTTTTCGTTCGGAACGTTCGCAAATGATGGGCGTAATTTCATCGATCCCAATTTCAGTTGCCTTCTCGAGAAACCACTCGAATCTGTCGTTCATTTTGGTTGGGGCCACTGCCAAGTGCAGTCGATAGTTTTTGGGCAATGATTTTTCCGACCTGAGGATGTCCCCGATACATTTATTGCCCTGTACACCCATGATTTTGGCATGGAACACCTCGCCTTTGCCATTGGTTATGAGCAGAACGTCACCTACTTGGCGTCGAAGTACCTTTAGAATGTGCCTGCTTTCATCGGCTTCGAAACTAAAATGTTTGCTGGTGGTCTCTAGGCTTGGATCAAAGAAGTATTGCATTTAACCTGGTTTATTGGTTGAGATTATCCAGCGCCAGCATTGCATGTTCCAGACCAAGTTGTAACCAGGATGTCAGTTGTTCCTCGGTGTTGAAACCCTCAGGTGATACAAAAACAAATTCCTTCATGGGACGATTGGTAAAATCCATGGGCCTCACCTGGTCCAAGGCCAAAACGCCCTCCATTTTGGCACTGATCACACGAACCATCAAATTTTCTTTTACGATGCCTACCGTCATTTTTCCCTTGTAAAGAAATGCAATCCCTCCGAACATCCGTTTTTCGGTAAAATCCTTGGCCAGTGCTTCCGGGAGTTCCATGATGGCCTTTACTATTTTGTGTTCCAAATCGGTATCGAATGCCATTTCGATGGGGTTTAACTTGCGTTTCAAGATACAAAATCTCACCAGCAATTTTCAGTATATAATATTGGAATTAATATTTTGCAATAGTACTATCTTAAAATCGATACCTGGCTTTTACCCCTATGGTCGTCTGCGAAAAAGCACCCTGAAGGTATTTAAGATGGCCAACAATACCGATCATCGCCCCATTGTCGGTACAATATTCGAATTTGGGGATATAGGTGTGCCAACCATGGGAACCCTCCATTTGCTTGAGTGCCGCACGGATGCCTGAATTGGCAGAAACCCCGCCACCAATGGCTATTTCCTTGATGCCCGTCTGTTCGGCGGCCATTACCAGCTTATTGATCAGGATGCTGATAATGCGTTTTTGGATGGAGGCACAGATATCATTGATGTGCTCCTTGATGAAGTCGGGATTGCTTTTCGATTGTTTTTGGATAAAATAAAGGATACTGGTCTTCAATCCACTGAAACTAAAATTCAAACCGTCTACTTTCGGTTCTGGAAATGGGAAGGCATCCGGGTTACCCTTTTGGGCATATCTGTCTAAAAAAGGCCCTCCGGGATAAGGAAGACCGAGCAATTTGGCACTTTTGTCAAATGCCTCTCCCACCGCGTCATCCAATGTCTCTCCCAGGATTTCCATATCAAAATAATCCTTCACTTTAACGATTTGGGTATGACCACCGCTAATGGTCAAGGCCAAAAAAGGAAATCTTGGTTTGGCTTTGTCGCCATCTTCAATAAAGTGGGCCAAAATATGCGCCTGCATATGGTTCACTTCGATAAGCGGCACCTTCAGGCCCATTGCCAATGATTTTGCAAATGAGGTTCCGACCAAAAGGGAACCCATAAGGCCGGGACCTCTTGTAAAAGCTATGGCGGATACTAGTTTTTTGTCGATATTTGCGGTAGCTAATGCTTGGTGAACTACGGGAACAATGTTTTGCTGATGGGCCCTTGAGGCCAGTTCGGGAACGACACCACCGTATTCTTCATGTATTTTTTGAGTGGCGACCACATTGCTCAGTACCTTTCCGTTGCATAAAACTGCGGCAGAGGTGTCGTCACAAGATGATTCTATGGCAAGGATATATATTTTTTGCTGTTCCACGATGTTTGGAATAAAAATTGGTGTGCAAAGGTAAAACATAAGGCCCTATCAAAAAATTGAAAAAAATTCTGATCAGAACACTTTTGGTGTTCTTGCTCATTTGTGTTTTGGGCACCTTGGTGCTGTCATTGCCTTTTGTACAAACCAGGTTGGCCCAATATGCGACCAACTCGATCAACAAAGAATTCGGTACCCAAATCAATATCGATAGATTAAGGGTTTCCCTGATCTCTTGGGACACTTCCTTGAAGGGAGTCTATGTGGAGGATTATCAAAAAGACACCTTGTTCTATATCAGGCAACTCTCAACCTCGATCATGAGCGTTAGCAACTTGATCGACGGCAATCTGGAATTTGGGGACATCGATGTTGATAATCTCATTTTTAATATGCATACTTACCGGGATACCACTGCATCGAACCTCGAGATTTTTATAGATAAATTGGATGATGGCAAGCCGCGCGCACCGGGAACCCCGCCTTTCCTGTTCACTTCCTCGCGAATCAATATCAAGGAAGGCAACTTCAAGCTGATCGACGATCATTTGGAAAAGCCCAAAATCTTGGATTTTAAAAACTTGATTATCGAAGCGCCCGATTTTATGATATTGGGTCCTGAGGTCACTTCGCGAATCGAAATGTTGGCTTTCGATAGCAATCGGGGCATCATCGTTGAAGATTTTAAGACCGATTTCAAGTATACCAAACAACAAATGCGCTTTGATTCCCTTACCATCAAGACCCCCGCTTCCCAATTGCATGGCAATATCGTTTTTAACTATGATAGAAAAGACTTTTACGATTTTTTGAACAGGGTCAATATTGATGCGGAATTTAATGAATCCACCGTTGCCTTTGATGAGATCAACTTATTGTACGACCAATTTGGGAAAGGCAAGGAAGTGGCCTTTTCAGCCAAATTGAATGGCGTATTGAACGATTTGAACGTTGAAGATCTTTTTTTGCAATCCGATAACACGGGCGTTCGGGGCGATTTCAATTTTAAAAATATTTTTTCCAAGAACGGAGCTTTCTTTATGGAAACCAATATGCGGAACGTCACCACGAGTTACTATGAACTGCGCGCCCTGATGCCTAATATTCTGGGTAAATCGCTTCCGTCCGCGTTTTCCAAAATGGGCCAGTTTACTGTACGGGGAGAGGCGGAGGTAGGGGAAACCTCTGTAAAAGCAAAGGTCAACATCAATACCATTATCGGTAGCAGCTATGCCGATTTGGAATTGACCAATTTTGATAATATCGACAATGCCCAGTATAAGGGATTCGTTTCCTTGATAGATTTTGACCTTGGCAAGTTTGCCGACAATGCACGATTGGGCCTGACGACTTTGGATTTCAATGTAGAGGGAAAAGGTTTTGTTCAAAAAAGTCTCAATACGGAGGTGATCGGGGAAGTCTACACCGTCGATTTCAATGATTACGTCTATCAGAATTTGAGGGTTTCCGGAGTATTGAAAGATCAATTGTTTGATGGAAGTTTGGATTGCAATGATGAAAACCTGCAATTCAGCTTTAAAGGATTGGCCGATTTCAGTGCCGAGCGCAACAATTTTAACTTTGTCGCCACGGTAGAC
>JBATHI010000411.1:0-10804 GCA_049666645.1 Flavobacteriaceae bacterium
ATTAAGCCTTATGCGGAGATTTTGAAAAATCCCAAGGATACCATCCTTTTCGATCATGACCTAGACCATAAGATCAATCGAGAAAAGGCCAAAATTGGGGCCGATGGAGCGTTGCTCACGCTTGCAGATCAGAGCATATACCATGTAAACCTCTTGGAAAAACTTTTGGCGACCATGCTTGCCAAATGTTCCAATTTTATTCCCGAAGCAGGGATTTGGCTCAATACCCAACGCCCGGAGTGGAACGATGCCAACAATGCACTGGTAGGTAATGGGGTATCTATGGTAACCTTGTATTATTTGAGAAGATTTTTGGTCTTTTTCCAATCCTTCCTCAATAAGATCGCCCAAAACGAGGTGCCCATTTCACTAGAGTTGTCCCTGTTTTTCAATGCGGTTTTAAGCACATTGGAGAAGCACCAACATACCTTAAAAGGGGCCATAACCGATCAAGAACGGTTCGATATCATGGAAGGTCTGGGCTTGGCAGGCAGCGATTATCGCGAGTTGATTTATAACAAAGGGTATAGTGGATCAAAGCAGGACATTTCCAAAGAAAGCCTACAAAATTTTACCAAGATCATGTTGCGTTATTTGGAACATGCCATAAATGCCAATAGGAGAAACGACCATTTATACCATGCTTACAATCTTATCGCAATTGATTCATCAAAAGGGACTGCAATTTCATATCTGAGTGAAATGCTCGAAGGGCAAGTAGCCGTGCTGAGCTCGGGTTATCTGGATTCCAATTCCTCATTGGCTTTGTTGGACAGCCTTAAAAAAAGTGCTTTATATCGAAAAGATCAAAACAGCTATATTTTATATCCCAACAAGGAATTGCCAAGGTTTTTGAATAAAAATGTGATTCCAGACGGAAGCATTAAAAGATCGAAGCTATTGGACCTAATGGTGAAGGACGATAACAGGCAGATCATTGAAAGGGATTCGAAAGGGAAATTTCATTTCAATGGCAATTTCAACAATGCCAACAGTCTTGAAACAGCCCTTAAAAGCATGGCAAATACGAAGTACGGCAAACTGATCTCAGAAGAGAAAGGGCTCATTCTCGATATCTTTGAAGAAGTGTTCGATCATAAATCCTTTACCGGAAGATCAGGGACATTCTTTGGATATGAAGGTTTGGGCTCGATTTATTGGCACATGGTTTCAAAACTTTCATTGGCAGTGATGGAATGTTGTCGGGCTGGCGAGGCCCATGGGGCCGATCGGCAAATATTGAAAAGGCTGATGGAGCACTACCATGAAATAAATGAGGGGATAGGTGTTCATAAATCACCTGAACTTTATGGTGCCTTTCCAACCGATCCCTATTCCCATACCCCTGCACATAAAGGGGCGCAGCAACCAGGGATGACCGGACAGGTAAAGGAGGATATATTGACACGAATGGGCGAGTTGGGGGTTTCCATTAAAGATGGACGCTTGGGATTTGGGCCGGGACTATTGAAAAAAGAGGAATTCTTGAGCCAGGCACGGGACTTTGAGTATATCGATGTTGAAAACGAAACCAAATCCATTGCCTTGCCTCCGGGGTCTCTTGGGTTTACCTATTGCCAAATCCCAGTGGTGTACACCTTGGCAAAAACCAACGGGGTTGAGGTTCACCACAAAGATGGCCCGCCATTGAAAACCGCTGAATTGCGGTTAGATCGAAATACCAGTACTGAAATATTTCTCAGGTCAGCGAAAATCATTCAAATAAATGTTTCCTTGCACGCCGACGAAATCTACATCTGATCGGTTGCCCAAAAATCGAAGACCTTAATAACGGTAAAAAATCATAATGTTCCTTTTATGGATGTAAAAGGGCATCCATATCTTGAGGGACATCCCATTGTTTAAACTAATTTGGATTAGGAAAACCATTAAGGTGTTCAGTGGCCTTTTTTAATAGCCTCAATGCGGCAATTTATCTTTGAGCACGCCATAGGTGAAGGTGCCCAAAACTGCAGCGGCAATAACGATGAGCATGCTGAATACACCGGTTCCCAACAGAATATACATGGGTCCGGGACAGGCGCCCGCCAAGGCCCAACCAAGGCCAAAGATGGAACCGCCCAGCAAGTAGCGTACAAATCCCCGATCTTTGGGTATGAAATGGATGGGTTCGCCTTCAATGCTCCTGATTTTGGATTTTTTCAAAAACCACACCAAAAGAGCGCCAAGAACGACTGCCGATCCAATGATGCCATACATATGAAACGATTGGAATTTGAACATCTCATAAATACGGTACCAGGAAACCGCCTCCGATTTTACAAGAACGATGCCAAAGAAAATACCTACGAGTAAGAATTTTAAATATTTCATGTACCAAATATTAAGGGTAATAAGAAGTGGGTCATGATCAAACCACCAATAAAAAATCCGATAACGGCGATGAGCGAGGGCAATTGCAGATTACTGAGTCCCGTAATGGCATGGCCCGAAGTGCATCCCCCCGCATACCGCGTGCCAAAGCCTACCAAAAAACCGCCGAGGATCAAAACACCGAGTCCTTTCAAACCAAAAACGGAAGACCAACCATATATTTCGGAAGGGAGCAAGGATTCCCCGACCTGTTCAAAGCCGAGTTCGCCCAGATCGCTTACCGTTTTGGGGTTCAAATCGATCGTGGCACCATCCGATAAAAAGGTAACGGCGATAAAACCTCCGATTATGGCGCCCAGCACCACGATGAGGTTCCAGCGTTGGGCCCTCCAATCGAATTTGAAGAAATCGGCATATTTTCCGCCGCCTCCCATGGCACATAAGGTCCGTAGGTTGGAGGACATGCCGAAGGTTTTGCCGAAATAGAGCAGCAAGAACATGACCGCGGCGATCAAGGGGCCGGAAACGTACCATGGCCAAGGTTGTAAGAGAAATTCCATAAAATTTAATTTTTGCAAATATAGTGGGAAATGATCGGTTGGGATGTAACGCTTGTTACATTGATGCGGAATTGCTCGATTTTTGAAAACCAGGGGCCAATGCCCCTGTTCTTTTTTGTTCCAAGGCCCCAAGGCGCCGCTTGGCCTTTCCACAAACAAAGAACCACGTCTTTTTGAGACGTGGTTTTCTGAGTGTCGTGACCCCGACAAGATTACCGATGGTTTTCTTTTGGCGTCCCGCCTGAAAATGAAAGTCCATCGCGTTGGCACGCAATATTTTTTATTTCAGAGCGTAATCTCACAACCGAGGGTTTTGCATTACTTCATCACTAAAAAATCCATCACATGGGTGATGGACTTTTCGCTTTAGGTGACCCCGACAAGATTCGAACCTGTAACCTTCTCATTCGTAGTGAGATGCGCTATCCAGTTGCGCCACGGGGCCTTTTTATTGCTTCGGACCATAATTTGGCCATCGGCCTTCCAAGCAAACATATTTGGTATTTGCAAAGGACGGCAAATATATTTCTTTTTACATTTAACCACAAACTAACGGCAATCTAAATCATGGATTTAAAAAGCTACATCAGGGATATCCAGGACTTCCCCACACCTGGGGTGGTTTTCAAGGATATCACGCCGCTGTTGCAAGACAAGAAAGCTTTTGAGGCTGCCCGCTTCGCCCTCGTGCAATTGATCGGTCCCCAAAAAATAGATAAAGTGGTGGGCATGGAAAGCAGGGGATTTTTCTTTGGGCCACTTTTGGCGTCCCATTACAAAGCGGGATTTGTTCCGGTCCGCAAAACGGGCAAGCTACCTTCGGCCACGATAGGCCAGGCCTATCAACTGGAGTATGGAACCGATCTTCTTGAAATACATGAAGACAGCATTCAAGCCGGGGAAAAGGTTTTGATCCATGACGATGTGCTGGCCACGGGCGGCACGGCAAAGGCAACATGTCGCTTGGTGGAACGATTGGGCGGGGAAATCGTGCTATGTAACTTTTTGATCGAACTCGATTTTTTGAACGGACGGGATACATTAAAAAATGACCATCGGTTGAGGTCATTGCTGCATTACTGAGCTAGGGCCCGAGTCGTCACAAAATAACGCCAGGCTATAACGGCCAACTGCAACTTGGAAGCTTTGGAAAGGTCCAAGCCTTTTTTGGAATAGGAGGGAAGCAGTAGCTTGTTTATTTTGGCCAGGAATTTGAAAATAACATCTGTCATCCTTTACTTTTCATCAAATATAATCGCTTTCCAGGAAAAGCGGTCTTCCATGGGACACTGATCTTAAAAGGCAGGCAGCACTGAACTCACAATAGGGTCAAGACCAAGCTGAGCAACAGGATCAATAACAATTTGGCAAAGGCAATCATTTTATTGGATTTTTGTTGAATCTTACTTTGTTCAATGCGCAAAACGACATAAAAACCGAATCATTTGGCACAATTGGCATTCAAGATATAAAACAAAATGCCCTATGGCCTTTCCAAGAGCAATTATTAATGCGATTGAATACAATATTGTAATCCAAAAAACGGTTGGCATATAATATATTTAGCCTTGGTCTTGAATATTATTTTAAAATGTAATAAATCAAATTAGTTTAGGTTATAGAATGATACTTTTGAAGGGCCGTTTTTGTGGGAATTGGCAAAGACAAGGGCGATTTTTCCAACAAAGGGGTGTTTTTCATCATTTTGATACCAAAACAAAGCAAATCCGAAACGAAAGCCTTCTTTGGTTTCCACAGGACTTTCATAACCTCCTCTTTCTTAATGGGTCAATTTTTATGGGTGGATGAAGGGTATCCCCATCTATAACTATGGTTATACAACTAAAGCAATAGTGATTTCACGTTGTGGTCGTTCAGCATTTAAATTGTAAAAAGTGACTGCCAATGTAAATGGTGGGCTTAGGCTATATTTGCAAAAAACATTCCCATGCTTAACCTGGTGCTGATCATATTTGGACTGATCTTTTTGATTCAGGGCGGCAATTGGCTCCTAAAGTCGGCGGTATCTTTGGCCTTAAGCTTGAACATCCCCAAGATTGTCGTTGGCATGACCGTGGTATCCTTTGCCACCTCCGCGCCTGAGTTGATCGTCAGCATCAAAGCGGCCATTGAAGATTATCCCGATTTGGCCCTTGGGAACGTGGTCGGGTCAAACATTGCGAATTTGGCCCTGGTGCTGGGGATAACCGTTATTTTGGGACATATCGATGTGACCAAGAGTTTCTATATGATCAACTGGCCCATCATGATGCTTTCTTCCCTGATGTTTTTTGTCTTTATTTATTTTGACGGCACCTTGCAAAGGCACGAAGGCATCATCATGGTCGTTTGCCTTTTCCTGTTCTTGGTGTATCTCTTGCGCTTTCAAAAACCGGCGGTAATTGATGAATTGCCCGAAGATGACGAACCTTTGCCTTGGTACAAGACGGCGCTCTTTTTTGGTTTGGGCGGCATGGCCCTTTGGGGGGGGTCGGAGCTGTTGATCCATGGGTCGGTGGGCCTCGCCAGCGCATATGGCGTCAGCGAGCGGGCAATCGGGGTTACGGTAGTCTCCGTGGGTACCAGTATTCCCGAATTGGCCGCCTCGGTCATTGCAATGCTCAAAAAGGAAAAAGCCATTTCGGCGGGCAATTTGATCGGTTCCAACATTTTTAATCTCTTGGCGGTTTTGGGCATCACGGCAATCATTACCCCCTTAAAAGCGATTGATCCCAGATTGTTGGGCAGCGATATTTTTTGGATGTTGGGGGTTTCTTTCCTCATACTACCGCTGGTTTTTTTGCCCAGGGGCATGCGACTGGGATGGCGTGATGGCATAATTCTTGTTGCCGTGTATTGCGCATTTGTCTATTTTACGCTCATTTAAAACCGAACCAGAACCATGCTTAGCATCCGTGCCTTTACCTTGCTGCTGTTGCTTTCGGTCTGGTCGACCTTTGGGCAGCAGGATTTTTTACGGGGCAGGCTTTTAGATGCACAGACGCAGGAACCCATTCCCTTTGCCACGGTCCGGGTGAAGGGGTATGCCCTGGGGGTCATTTCCAATAGTGACGGGGGGTTTCAGATTCCCCAAAGATTCAAGGACCTGGGCGGCGATTTGGTGATCTCCTGCATGGGATACGAAACCAGGGAAATTCCCCTGGCCGCGTTTTTGCCCGACCAGATCGCCATTGTTCGATTAGGGCCCGGGGTCTTACAATTGTCCGAAGCCGTGGTGCGTGCGGAAAAGAAAAGAAGGCTTTCTGCAATACAGATAGTACGCAGGGCCATAAAGGCCATTCCGGAAAATTATCCCATGCGTGCGTTTGCAACTATTGGATATTACAGGGATTACCAGCTAAAAAAGGATAAATACGTCAATCTGAACGAAGCTATCTTGGAAGTTACAGATCTTGGTTTTGGCAGTTATGACCATTTGTCCTCAAAAGTCAGGATATATGATTACCAAAGCAATAAAACCTTTGCGCAAGATTTTCGAGGTAAATTTAAGTACGACTATAAGTCCTTTAACAAGTTCATTGATAAGGCATATCTATATGGTTATGGGGGCAATGAATTTACCATCCTCAGGATACACGATGCCATTCGTAACTACAAGGTGAATTCTTTTGATTTTGTCAATGTTTTGGAACGCGACTTGGTCGATAATCATTTTTTCAAGAAGGAAGAGGATATACGCCAAGATGATGAGGTTTTATACACGATCACCTTTAGGCAATCCCTTCAAAAATATTTGGCTTATGGAAAAATGTACATATCAAAAAAAGATTATGCAATCCATAAAATGGAATATGTGCTCTATGACCGTTTTCGGAAATCGGAAAATGGACAAATTAACAAGCACGGAGATAATTTAGAGACCATTTTTGAAGTCGCAATTGAATATAAAAGGGACTTTGGAAAAATGTTTCCCAACTATATTTCATTCTACAACACGTTTGAAGTGAGCCAGCCTCCGGAGTTCGTAGTAAAGGAGGTTTTTTTAGATGGGCCCAGAGGCTGCTTTGTGGTAAGGTTCAATGATTTTGTGGATATAAAAACGGCAGAAAGAAAGGCAAATTATGACATTCGTTTTGAGGGTGAGAAAATAGAGGTTAAAAGGGTAAAAGTGTTTGATATTGAAGTAGAATTGTATCCAGAATTAGGAAATGGAGCCTTTACTGTTATGGTTGGGAAATTGGCACCCGCCCAAAATAAAAGACTGGATTTAATGAAGATGCTGTCCGCAGAGGTCACTGAGGTATTAAATAAAAGGGAAACGGCGAAGGTCAATGAAATGAAGTATCAAACCTATAGGCAATTTCGCGAGTATTTTGTCCAAGAAATACGGCCGAATGGGATTCCCAACCAGGATACATTGTTTATGAAAAAGTATATTCCCATTTTTGAGGATCAACCTATCTCAAAACCGGACAATTTTAAAGATTATTGGATGAACACGCCCCTTCAAAAAGTGGAAAACTAAAAAACCGCCCCTGAACGAACAGGAAGCGGTTTTTGATTTAACAACAAATTAGTCTTAATTATAGCTTGGCCGATTTTACGGTTTTAATGATCCTGCCGGCTATTTTATAAGGGTCACCGTTGGAGGCGGGCCGTCTATCTTCCAGCCATCCTTTCCATCCGCTTTCCACCGTGGCGATCGGAATACGGATCGAGGCGCCCCTGTCGGAAATGCCATAACTGAAATCATGGATCGAAGCGGTTTCGTGCTTCCCGGTCAAACGCTGGTCATTGAATTCTCCATATACGGCAATATGCTCTTCGACCACGGGCCTGAAGGCTTCACATATTTTTTCATAGACGGCTTTGGAACCTGCGGTACGCAAAGTGGAGTTCGAGAAATTCGCGTGCATTCCCGATCCGTTCCAGTCCATATCCTTGCCCAATGGTTTTGGGTGGTACTCAATATAGTAACCGAATTTTTCGGTCAAACGATCCAGAAGGTAACGTGCCACCCATAATTCATCCCCGGCCAGTTTGGCACCTTTGGCGAACAATTGGAATTCCCACTGCCCACAGGCCACTTCCTGGTTGATGCCCTCAAAATTTATGCCTGCGGCGATGCAAAGATCTGCATGCGCTTCCACCAATTCCCTACCATGGGTGTTTTTACCGCCGACCGAGCAATAGTACATGCCCTGAGGTGCAGGGTAACCGCCTATTGGGAAGCCTAACGGTAATTGGGTATGGGTGTCCATGATAAAGTATTCCTGTTCAAAACCGAACCAGAAATCATTGTCGTCATCGTCAATGGTTGCCCTGCCATTCGATATGTGCGGCGTGCCATCTGCATTCATTACTTCGGTCATTACCAAAAAACCGTCCTTTCTTTCCGGGTCTGGGAAAAGGGCCACTGGTTTCAACAAACAATCTGACGAACCGCCTTCGGCCTGCCTTGTTGAACTTCCGTCGAACGACCATACCGGACAATCCTCTAATTTGCCGCCGAATTTGTTCACGACTTTGGTCTTACTGCGCATGTTCTGTGTGGGGAAATAACCATCTAACCAGATGTATTCTAATTTTGTTTTGCTCATAGTATGCGGTTGTTAATTTTAAATTTTTGGATTAGCAAAAATATGTTTTTTGTTGAATTATGCGATATTTATAGGGGGTAAAATTGTAGATTTTGCATATTATTCCCAATACCCCCAATTTGCAAGGGGTATTTTGTCGGAAATTAATTTTTTTAACGATATATTATTAAATCGGTAATTGTTAATTTAGCGCCGAATTAATCTCCTATCCATGTCAAAACAACGCTTTAATGCCATTTCCGAAAGCAATAACAGAGGACGGATAAAAATCACCGAAAGGGCGCGGCGCTCAGAATATTTTGCGATCAATGTGTTCAATGAAGAGCGTATGCTCCAGCACTTGACCAAGGATGCCCTGGAAAGTGTGAAAAGCGCTATCTATTCGGGCTCCAAAATTGATCGTAAGATGGCCGACCAAGTGGCCGAAGCCATGAAGGGATGGGCGATTGGGATGGGCGCGACCCACTATACCCATTGGTTCCAGCCCCTTACGGGAGCTACGGCTGAAAAGCACGATGCTTTTTTCGATCTTATGCCCAATGGCAAGGCCTTGGAAAAATTCGGCGGCGGGCAATTGGTACAGCAAGAACCGGATGCCTCCAGTTTTCCAAGTGGTGGCTTGCGGAATACATTCGAAGCCAGGGGCTATACGGCTTGGGACCCAACATCGCCTGCCTTTGTTTACGATACCACCCTTTGCATCCCTACCATTTTCGTCTCCTATACCGGGGAGGCGCTCGACAATAAGGCCCCATTGTTAAGGGCCCTGAGTGCGGTTGATGAAGCCGCTACGGCCGTGGCGCGGTTTTTCGATAAGAACGTTTCCAAGGTGAATGCCACCCTGGGCTGGGAACAGGAATATTTTCTGGTCGATAAGGCCTTGGCCTATTCCCGTCCGGATCTTTTGATGACAGGGCGTACCTTGATCGGCCATACGGCGGCCAAGGGACAACAATTGGATGACCATTACTTCGGGGTCATCCCGCAAAGGGCCATCGGCTTTATGAAGGCCTTGGAAAAGGAGTGTACCAAATTGGGAATTCCCGTCAAGACAAGGCACAATGAGGTGGCCCCGAACCAGTTTGAGCTCGCCCCGGTTTTTGAGGAAGCCAATTTGGCCGTCGATCACAATTTATTGCTGATGGACGTGATGGAAAAAATCGCCGATCGGCACCATTTCAGGGTACTCTTTCACGAAAAGCCTTTTGCGGGCATCAATGGATCGGGAAAGCACAACAACTGGTCCTTGGCCACCGATACGGGGGTAAACCTGCTCAGTCCGGGATCGACCCCGATGAAAAACCTGCAGTTCCTTACTTTTTTCATCAATACCATCAAGGCGGTCGATGCTTATGAAGAACTGTTGCGTTCCTCGATCGCCTCCGCCAGCAATGACCATCGATTGGGGGCCAACGAAGCACCTCCGGCCATACTTTCCATCTTTATCGGGAAACAGTTGAGCGAGGTGCTCGACGAATTGGAGGGGGTTTCCCAAGGAAAATTGTCCCCCGAGGAAAAAACCGAACTAAAACTGAACGTGGTCGGTAAGATTCCCGAGATTTTATTGGACAACACCGATCGCAATCGTACTTCGCCCTTTGCCTTCACGGGCAACAAGTTTGAGATGCGCGGTGTAGGCGCAAAGACCAATTGTGCCAAACCGATGACCGTTCTGAACACCATCGTGGCGAAACAGTTGTTGGCTTTCAAAAAAGAGGTCGACGGTTTGATCGATAAAAAAAACCTCAAAAAAGATGAGGCGGTTTTCAATGTCTTGCGGGAATACATCAAAACCTCCAAACGGATCCGTTTCGATGGGGATGGCTATAGCGACACTTGGGAAAGGGAAGCACAAAAAAGAAAGCTGAGCAACAACAAAAATACCCCATCGGCCCTGCAGGTGCTCACCACCAAGGAAAGCCTGGAACTCTTCCAGTCGATGAAGGTCATGAGCGAGACCGAGGTGCGGGCCAGGCAGGAAGTGGAATTGGAGGCCTATATCCTACACCTGCAGATCGAGGGCAGGGTACTGAACGAACTGGTCTATAATCATGTGGTCCCCGCCACCATTGAATATCATAATAAGCTCATCACCAATGTATTGGGACTCAAGGAAATCTATGGTGCTGCGCATAAGGCATTGTCGAATGCCCAATTGTCGATCATTGAACAGATTGCGGAACACTTGACGGAGTTGAAAAAGAAGACCGATGCCATGACCGAAGCCAGAAAAAAGGCGAATAAACTGACCGACAGTCATAAAAAGGCCTTTGCCTATTGCAACGATGTGAAGCCCTATTTTGAAGAAATAAGGATACATTGTGATAAACTCGAGCAACTCGTCGATAA
>JBATHI010000412.1:0-2912 GCA_049666645.1 Flavobacteriaceae bacterium
ATGCAGCACATACCGGAAAAATACGCCACAGTGGTAAGGCTTTACCTGATTGAAGGTTACGACCATGACGAAATTTCGGGAATACTTGAAATTTCGGGAAGTGCCTGCATAACAAGACTGTTAAGGGGAAAAGGATATTTGAAGGAAATTTTAAAAAACAAAAGAGATGGCGCAGGATCTTAGAAAAATGTTCGAATCGAACAGGGAACAACCAGATCGGAATATCAGGTTGAAGGCCGGACACGAGAACCGATTCTTGGTACGGCTCGACAGGGAGTTGACCTTAAAGAAAAGGTCGGTGTCAAAAAAATGGTACGCCCTGGCTGCCTCCATTGCGGTATTGTTATCATTGGGTATCTACTTCTTGACCAATACAAACAATGAAAACAGGCCTATCAAAACCATGGTGGTCGACAAGGAAACCTTGGAAGAAAGCGGCAACGGCATTTCCTTGGGCGATTTATCGCCCGATTTGAAAAAGGTTGAGAATTATTATGTGGCAAACATCAATCTGGCGCTTTCCAAATTGGAAATTTCACCTGAAAATAAAGCGCTGGTGGACAGTTTTATGGACCAATTGTCCCTTCTGGACATAGAATACAAGAACCTGAACAAGGAGTTGAACACCATTGGTCCAAACGACCAGACCATCAATGCCCTGATCAAGAACCTACAATTGCGACTGCAATTATTGCAAAAGTTAAAAATGAAGTTAAACGATTTAAAATCATCAAAAAATGAACAAGTTAAAACGAATGCCATTTAAACCGATGCTCTTGGGAGCAATCCTGTTCGGAACAATCGGGTATGGCCAGAAACAATCCAAGACCTATAGCGAACTCTACAATGTGGGCCAGGAAACGGTGCTGGATATCAACACCAACAATGCCGACCTTGTATTTGAAACTTGGGACAAGAACCAGATCGCCGTGGAAGCGATCATTGAATTGGACGGAGCTTCCGAGGAAGAAGCCAAACGCTATTTTAAAGAGGGCGCCATTGAGATCATGGGCAATAGCCAAAAAGTATCGGTAACCACGGCCAGTGAGAATTCATGGGCCATTGGTAACAGGGCCGGCGAAATGGCAGATATTCACTTCGAGCATGATTTTCAGTTTGATTTTGAACCCTTTTTGGCCGGTTCAATGGTCGGCATGGATTCCCTTATGATTCACATGGATCCATTGAGCATGGGTTGGGCCGTGCTGGCCGATATGCCGCCCATGCCACCCATGCCAAAGCAAAATTTTGATTATGAGGCCTTCAAAAAGGATGGTGATAAATATATGATCAAATGGCAGAAGCAGTTTTCAAAAGGCTTTGATAAAGACTATGAAAAAAAGATGGAGGAATGGAGCGAAGAAATGGAAAAAAAGGCATTGGCGATGGAGAAGAAACGCGAAGCCATGGATAAGGTAAGATCGGAGCGTTTCGAAAAAATGCAGGAAGATAGGGCCTTACAAATGGAAAAGCGTGAAAGGGAGATGGAGGCCAGAACCGAGGCCATGGAAAGAAGAGCCGAAGAGATGGCTCGAAAAATGAAAGAGAGGAACGTCTTGATTTCCCGTGATACAGGGGGAAGCCGGCCCAATATATTCTACTTTTCCAACGATGGGGCGCACAAAAATTACAAAGTGAAGAAAACCATCAAAATTAAAATGCCCAAGGGCTTGAAGATCCAAATGAATGTGCGCCATGGGGAAGTAAAATTGGCAGAAATTACCAAAAACATCCATGCAACCTTGACGTATTCAAGGTTGCTGGCGGCCACGATCGATGGGGACAAAACCTCCATAGTGGCCTCCTATTCCCCAGTGACCGTACAGCGATGGAACTACGGGGCATTGCAGGTCGATTATTCAGACAAGGTAAATTTAAAGGAGGTTGGCAGTCTTAGGCTTGCGGCCACTGCCTCCGATGTTACCATCAATCGAATCGTCGACAAAGTATATATTACCAATAAATTTGGTCCCATTACAATCAACAATGTTGCTGCCGGTTTTACGGATCTGGACATCACATTACAGAATGCGGAACTACATTGCAAGACCCCTGCTACCGCATTTACGATCAATGTAAACGGTACCGCTTCGGAATTGGCCTACCCGGAAAGTTTCATATTGGTGAAAACAAAAAACAAAAATAACGTGGTCAGCAAGGGTTATCATCTCAGCAAAAACAATGGAAGGAATATCGTGATCAAATCCAACTACAGCGATGTGGTATTCAATTGACTAATCCTCTAGTACCAGTGTCCCAAAAAAATCCGCATCGATCCAGGCCAAATTCTTATCCTCGCCCGGTATAAATACCGAACCTATCAGATTTTCCCTTTCCATGCTGCCGTCGTTATCGCAATAGGCAATAATGAATCCCATCCGCTTTCCTTTGGTCAATTTTATGGTTTTGTTGGAACCCCCGTCGATATAATCCGAACCGTAAACATGAACGGCCATTTCCCATGTACTCAACCGATCTTCGCTATGGCGTTTTGAGATGATGTGCCCATCGTACAAATGCGGCGTTTTATCCGGGGCCAAATCCACTACTTTTCCATCCAGTGCCAAATGGTAGGCAAAGGCATTGTAATCAAATTGGTGCAGCCCGCCGGAATTGTCCTCATCCAAATATAATTCCAGGCAATCATCGTCCCAATACAATTTCAAGGGATCATCATTTCTGTCGTAGAGTACATCATCGACGATTTCCACTAAGAGGTAAAGGGCTTCCGAATCCCAGACAAGCTTGAACCGCCCGTCAAAGTCGTTGTGGTCATAGGCGCGGCCCAGCCAGTTCTGATCTATGGCGTGCCAAGGCACCTTGTCCCATATGGGTTCTGTAGCTTTGCCATCCAGGGTAGGAGGTCGATCGGTCTTTTTGACCTCAATGAGCTGGTGGTCTTTTTTTTGGTG
>JBATHI010000413.1:0-5953 GCA_049666645.1 Flavobacteriaceae bacterium
TCCGGGTTGGTGATCCTAAAAAAGACGACGCCATCAATACTGCAGGGCACATTGTCTTCGGTCATCACCTCTTGGGAAACAATATTGATGGTGATCACGCGAATGTCGACCACCTGTATCGTTTCCACAAAGGGTATGATCCACCGAAGTCCTGGTTGCAACGTTTTTACATACGTCCCAAAACGGAATTTGAGGGCTCTCTTATATTCAAAAATGACACGTACCCCGATGAAAAGAAACAGGGCCAAAACGACGACAAACAATAGTGCTGGATTCATGGCTTTTGGTTTTAATTTGGATTAAACATTGGAACATATCTGGAATTTTTTATATCCTACTTTTAAGGTTTCCCCAATTTCATTTCTTGATAAACTGCAATATCGATCAGCACGAACCAACCCAGAAACAGTATAAAAGTAATTTTTTGGATCAGTGCGAGGGTATTCAGGTATTTGCCCGTTTCATAGATATAGTAATTGATCAAGAAAACGATCAGACTTAAAATACCCAACGCCAACAAACGGGCATAGCCAGCCTTATAAAGTTCCACAAAGCAGCTCACGAAGGCAATAACCCCTAAAAAACCCGCGAGGCGAACTATAAGATCATGCCTGTCCGAGCCAAGCAAAACAAGGACCAGGAGCGAGAGGATTCCGGTCATTTGCATCAGCTTCAGGTTCTTGCTTTTCTTCGGAAACAAACGGGGCAGATAGGCCCAAAGTACCAAGAGGCCAAAACAAAGGGAAGCAAGTGCAAAGCGGGCCGTATATCGTGCCGTATTGAGGTCTCCATTGATGGCATATTCGTCGAGTAGGTCGCATAGATAATTGTTCCAGAAACTGAAACCTTCTTGTTGGGGCGAAATCCATGATCCCCCGGGATAGTTTAGGGCGGCGAGAAAATAAAGGAGCACGAACAATCCCATGGCAAAAAGGGGAAACATTGCAAATAAGCTACTTTTAATATGGCTTAATGACATTGTTTTCATAGGCAGTTCTTAAAACGATCGGTCATAGCATAGCAAGGCTATAAGGCTTTAAGTCACGGTAAGTCCGAGAACAGGTTCAAAAAAACAAGGGTTCAAACCTGTTGGAATCCAAAGATGTTGCCTGAATGTCGTGATATTTTGACGAAGTTACTATGACGAAGGTCATTAGTCATGGAGGTATCGAAATGGTGATCAGCAAGCCGGGCCATGGTTTAAACCACATTTTTGCAGTATCTGATTCGGTTTGCTCCCGTCGCGATAAATGGTAATGCCCTTTAAGCCATATTCCCAAGCTGTCCGGTAAATTTTTGAAATTTCGATTTCGGTGGCCGATTTCGGGAGGTTGATGGTTTTGGAAACCGCATTGTCGGTATGCTTCTGAAAAACCCTCTGATGATCTAGATGATATTTCCATGACACTTCCTGGCTGGTTTCCAAAAGCTTTCGCACCGATTTAGGGACTCTTTTTAGCTGCTGTACGCTGCCCGTTCCCAAAACCTCTTCCTTTATCTGCCCGTTCCAGAGATTCAATTGCTTTAGCTTTTCAACCGCCACGGCATTCAGTTCGGCCTGGGTTTTACCGCCCAATATGCCAACGCGCTCGTAGGAAAGTGCATACAGCGGCTCGATGGAATAAGAGGTGTTGGCTATGACCGAAATACTTCCCGTAGGGGCTATGCTGTTGCAAGTGGCATTCCGCAGTGGCATGCCGGGGGAATGAATACTTGAAGCCCAGGATAAAAAGGTTCCCCTTTCTGAGGCCAGTGATCTGGAGGCTTCATAGCTCTTTGTCTTCACAAAATCCATCAATCTATCCCCCAAGGCGACCGCTTCGTCGGAGGCATAGGGAATATTCAATGAAATGAGCAACTCGGCCCATCCCATTACCCCTAGACCCACTTTGCGGTTCATCTCGGCCATTTCCCTTATTTGTGGTAGTAAATAGTGGTTTACGCTGATCACATTATCCAAAAAACGCATTGCCACCTGGATATTGGTTTCCAACCTCTGCCAGTCGATCGCCACGCCCGTGGTTTCCCGCTTTAAAACCTTCATTATATTCAAGGAACCCAGATTGCAGCTTTCGTAATCGAGCAGCGGGACCTCTCCACAGGGATGGGTACTTTTGATACTGCCCTGTTCGGGCGTCGGGTTCTTGCTATTGATGGCATCCAAAAATACCAGTCCGGGATCCCCAGTTTTCCATGCCTCCCGAACGATTGCATCCCAAATCGATTTGGCCTTTATGGTCTTCCGGACTCTTTTGGTTCTGGGATTCACCAAAGTCCAGTCCCCGTCCAAGGCAACGGCATGCATAAAGTCGTCGGTAATCCCTACCGAGATGTTGAAATTTTGCAAGCGGCGTCCTTCCGTCTTAGAGACGATAAAGGACTCGATATCCGGATGGTCAACGTTCAGGATCCCCATATTGGCACCCCTGCGTTTGCCCCCCTGCTTCACATGTTCGGTCGCCGAATCGTAAATATCCATGAAGGCAAGGGGGCCGGAAGAGGTACCTCCCGATGCACCCACGGGGTCGCCTTTGGGCCGCAGATCGGAAAAATTATATCCGGTTCCTCCCCCGCTCTGGTGGATCAAGGCCGCATTTTTCAGGGTGGAGAAAATCGAAGTAAGGCTGTCTTCCACCGGCAAGACAAAACAGGCGCTCAACTGCCCATTGGGCAACCCGGCATTCATCAAGGTTGGTGAATTGGGCAGGAATTCAAGATTTTTCATGATACCATAAAATTTCTCCTCCCATTCCTTTTTCCTTAGTCGCTCGACACCTGCCACGTGCTTGGCCACCCGCCTGAACAGTTGGTCGGGCGTTTCATTGGTCCCTCTCCTTAAAAGGTAACGTTCCTCGAGAAGTTGTATGGCATTTTTGGTCAACATCGGTAGCTATTAAAGTGAAAAGCCAGAAGTACTCGTCAAAATTTGCTTGAGCTTTGTGGTGGTGGTGGCATCGATCAGGTTCAATGCCTTCACCTGGCAAAGTTTCTCCACCATTTGGATGCCCGCCAAAGTGTTCGAGGTAATGCCCGTTACAATGTCGGGGACGATATCGAAAGCCTTCATCAAGCCATAAACCGCATACGGGTCCGAGGCGCTCAAAATGGTGCATTTTACATAGTTCCTTAAGGCTTCGATGGCCAGATCTCCATTATACGGTTCCAGGGGCGATGCCCCAATTTCAACAATGGCTATATCTGCTTTTTCTTTGGCCATCAGACAGAGCATTTGTGTCAGCTTTTCCCGATATTCGGCTTGAGGGCAAATGGAAGACGGAAGGCCCACGTCAACAAAATCGTAAACAGCATCGGCTCCCACGTCCTTAATGGCCAGAATGTCCTTATAACGTCCTGCTCCGGTGAGTTTCGCACCCACCACTTTATGACCGGCCTTTTTGAACAAATTGGTAACGATACGTGCCGAAGTGGTTTTTCCAGCAGACATGGAGGTGCCCACGAAAAGGATGACCGGGGTTTCAAAAGGAATGGGCGCGATGGGTTTTACAAAGGCGTCCATGGTCAGTTTTTGGGAACCCCTAAAGGCATGGCCGGCATATTTGACTGTCATCAATTGGGGAAGGAAAACAGATTTGGAGGTCAACTTGCCCAACAGGCCCGCACCCGTGAGCACGCTCATCATAAGATCGTCCTCCACATTGCGCCACGACCCCGTGGCCTCCAAGGTCGCAAATCGTTCGCCCAGTGCCCCTACCAAAAACTCACCCCCTATGACCCCGCGCATTCTGCCATTCGGGAGTTCGAGCTTCAATATTTCGCTCCCCGCGTTTACGATTTCGCAGACCACATAATCTGCATTCCGCCATTGTTCCCTAGGCAGTTTTTTTACGCTGAATCCTTTCTCTTCCAAATCGGAAATACGGGTCAGGGAAGTGAAGATATGTTGATGGTTCATGTCTAATCCTTTAAAGGTTCAGTCAGTAACAAAAGGCCCAAAAGAGCCGTTCTTTCCAACAATTTTTGCCGTACGATATATTCATGGAGGGCATGTGCCCCATCCCCCGGCGTTCCCAGTCCGTCGAGGGTCGCCGTGAACCTACTTGTGGTATTGGCATCGGATCCCCCGCCAGAGGTGCCCTGTTCGAGCGAAATGCCCAATCGGCTTCCCTGTTCCTTTGCCACCTGCCATAGTAGTTGGTTGCGCGCCGTCCTTTCCATGGGGGGGCGGCCGATTCCGCCTTCAATATGCAGTTCCACATCCTTCAGATAAGGGCGCAATCCCTTGATCTGTTCCGTGATGTATTGCCCGTCCGCTTCCTTCAGCACCCTCACGTCTACGACCGCTTTGCTCGTGGGGGCCACCACATTGGGGGAAATGCCGCCCTCTATCATGCCCACATTTACGGTAATCCCTTTTTCCATGTCGTTCATGGCATAGAGCCGTTGTACCTGATACGATAATTCCACGATCGCGTTGATCCCCTTTTGTGGATCCAGGCCCGCATGGGAGGCCCTACCCTGTACGGTGATCGTAAACCGTCCCAATCCTTTTCGGGCGGTTTTCAGTTTGCCGTCCAAATCCAAAGGGGGTTCCATCACAAAGGCGCGGTCAGCCATTTTGGCCAATTTGGCGATCATCGGGGTCGATTCCCTGCTCCCTATTTCCTCATCTGAATTGATCAAGACCACCGGTGTTACCTTCAGTGGCAATTGAAGTTCGGCAATGGCCTGCAGTGCGAATATGAGTTGCGTCAGGCCCGCTTTCATATCATAGATTCCAGGCCCTTTTAAAATACCGTCACCGCCTGAAATAGGCATCTTTTTGATCGTTTCCATGGGCCAGACCGTATCGCAATGCCCGAGGAGCAACTGCAGCGGCAATTTCCTGTCCCTTTTATTCGGGCGTGCATAGAGGTACCCCCCGGTTTTTCGTCCCGGCACCCGTATCGCGACGAATCCAAGGCTTTCCAGTTTATTTTTCAGGAACAAAAGGATGTTCTGTTGTACGGCGATATCTTTTGAAGGCGATTCCAAAGCCACCAGTTCTTTCAAAAATCCCAGCATCTCCTCCGATCGAGACTCCAGATAATGGTTCAATTGCTGCACTTGATCCTTCATGACCATCATAATTTGAAATCCTTCGGATAGGGGAAATTATAGGTCTGTGTTATCTCCGCGAAACGGCCATGGGCCAAATAGGCCAAGATGGGATGCCTATAAATTTGCTCTTGCTCATCCTTTTCGGAAACCCTCAGATAGTCTTTATGCACGAACGTGGCGACCACCTTTCCCGAAATGAGACTGTATTCGTCAAATCCGTCGACAATCTTGTACAACTCACATTCCAAATACAAATAGGATTTTTCGACAAAAAGGGCATCGATTTTGGTTGTCTTCAGGGTGGGAATCGATTTGATGATCTCTTTGTTCCCCGATGCCGGGCCACATCTTGGCGTGGCGCTCAATGCGGCCAAAATGGTCTGATCGGGCAATGGAAAGCTCACTGAGAATTCCCGGTGGATTTTGATATTATGGTAGGTCGAATGGTTTGGTGTGCAGACGAAGCCAAAATAATTCTTGTGCCCCAGGGGCGTGGCCATATGTTTTGGTGCCAGGTCATATCCATCCCCTTCCTTCGAACCCACCACAATCAATGGGGCAACGGTAAAAAACCGGTTCCAAATCGGCGTTTCCATCTCCAACCGGATATAATCTTTGGTCATTTGCCTTTCCATGATCCATTGTTATTGGTAAGTGGTACCGCATGTTACGAAGGTGTTCCGACAAGCAGGATGAAAATGATCATCTGCTTTGCACAGCAGACCGTTCCCATGCGCTACAGGTTGGCCACCATGCGTTTCAGCTTCTCGGTAACCTGTGTTGCCACCCCTGTAAGCACTTTATTATCGACCGCCTGCATGGAGGCCATGGGATTCACCGCGGCGACCTCAACAATACCCTGCTTTTCCTGAACGATGACATTGCAGGGGAGCAT
>JBATHI010000414.1:0-1889 GCA_049666645.1 Flavobacteriaceae bacterium
CCTTTCAGGTCGCCAACAATGGCCAATCGCAATGCGGGCATCACCTTTCCAAAGGGCAATTCTTCTCTGGAAAGCCAGGCTTTTACGTCGGCCTCAACACTTTCGGAGGAAAATGAATCAAGAGAATTCAATAGTACCGCCAAACGATTCATTAATCCGGGGGTTTCTGTTTTCCATTGCTTTTTGACGGCAGCTTCGTTATACTGCTTGGGCGCCTTAAAGAAATAGTCGCCCAATTCCCAAAAGTCAGAAACAAAGGTCGCCCGTTTCTTGATGAGCGATACCACCTTGATGAGATAGTGCTTATCATCCAACACAGGACTGTCTATTCCCTTTTCAATGAGCAAAGTTCGAAAAGCGTCAGCCAGCTCGGGGTTGCTTCTTTCCTGTAAATAATGCTGATTGTACCATTTGGTTTTATCGGGGTCGAAACGTGCGCCCGACTTATGTACCCTTTCCAAACTGAAGGCTTGTACCAGCTGGTCCAAACCAAAAATTTCTTGTTCCGTTCCCGGGTTCCATCCCAAGAGGGCCAAGAAATTGACTACCGCCTCAGGAAAATAACCGGCTTCCCGATAACCAAGGGATTCGTTCCATGAAAGCGGAAAAACCGGGAATCCCAATTTTTCCCCATCCCTCTTGCTTAATTTCCCACTGCCCGTGGGTTTGAGAATTAGAGGTAAATGTGCAAATTGAGGAGCGGTCCATCCAAAGGCATCATATAACTGTTGATGCAAGGCCAGGGAAGGCAGCCATTCCTCTCCCCGAATTACATGGGTGATCTGCATAAGGTGGTCATCGACAATATTGGCCAAATGATAGGTGGGCATGCCATCGCTTTTAAACAATACTTTGTCATCGAGGATATTGGTATCGATTTCTATCTGTCCCCGAACTATATCGTTCAAAGCCAATTTCTGATCGGATGGGGTTAAGAAACGTATAACGTACTCCTCCCCCGCCGACAAACGTTTTTTTGTTTCTTGGACAGAAATCGAAAGTGAGTTGTCCAATTTGAGGCGGTTGTGCCAATTGTAGATAAAGGTCTTTCCTTTTTCCTCATGGTCTTTTCTATGATAATCGAGCTTTTCATTGGTGTCAAAGGCATAGTAGGCCTTTCCCGACTGCACTAACTGATCCGCAAATTTTTGATAAAGGTGTTTCCGCTCAGATTGCCGATATGGACCAAAAGGCCCTTCCTTTCCGGGACCTTCGTCAAAGGGAATGCCGCACCAGTTCAGGGAATCAACGATATACTGTTCCGCCCCATCCACATAACGGTTCTGGTCGGTATCTTCTATCCGAAGTATAAATTGACCCCCATGTTTTTTGGCAAAAAGATAATTGAAAAGTGCGGTACGTATGCCCCCAATGTGTAAAGGCCCGGTTGGACTTGGTGCAAAACGCACGCGTATTTTTTGGTTCATGCTGCAAAATTAGGGGACAAAGTTACAAAAAAGCGCTGCAGTCAATGAAGATGTCGGGCATCTAAAACTATGGCATCCGAAAATGAAGGCTTGCCGGGCATCAGTACTTCATTTGATCGGGAATCCTGGGGTTCATCAATCTGAACCATAATGGCGGCATGAATGACAGAACCATTGAGGTGGGATATCCAAACGGCATTTGTGGGGAAATATCGTGGTAATCGAGCAACTGGTACTTTTTAGACGATTTGTAATGATGGTCGCTGTGCCGGGTCAACTCATAGAGTACAATACGGCCCATCACATGGTTACTGTTCCAGGAATGAACCTCCCGAACCCGTTCATAACGGCCCGAGGGCAATTTTTTACGCAATAGTCCGTAATGTTCAATGTAATTTACGGTTTCCAATCGCAAAAAGCCAATGATGGCTGCGCCAAGAGCGAAAACGACGGCTTTAGTGC
>JBATHI010000415.1:0-6802 GCA_049666645.1 Flavobacteriaceae bacterium
ATGAATCGCAATTCCAAAATCAAGTCTCGCTGCACCAAATCGGACAGATACCCTTCAAGTTCGACCGGATAGATCAAGCTTCCGTTTTCGCTGACTATATTCGAAGGAGCACTTAAATAAGTGACCGAATCCCTCGAGAACAGGGCATAGGAAAAATCGGCATCGATGCCGCTCAAAGCCAATTTATATTTGATGAAGTCTTTCAAGAAGAAATTGGAGGCTTCCCGCACGCTATCGATGTCAACTGTAAAGTTCGTGGAGTCATTGGTCATGGCAGAACCCATCATAAATGTGAGCTTGTTCACGCCCGCAAGTTCTTTCTTCAGGTCTTTGTTCACCAATTCTATTTTTTTGGCGAATTGCACCTTGGCCAAATTCAGACCCAATCTGAGATACTGGTATTGTATTACGAAAAGTCCGAATACGGAAACGACCAGAATAATGATATAAATGGTTCTCTTTTTGAATAACATGGCCCTAATGAACTAAAAATTATTTAATGATAGGTGATTTTAGGGTTTTGTTTATCCAATTAACCTTTCATTAATCTTTTTTGATATCGCTTAGTTCTTGGATGTACCCAAACCCTGTACTTTAGCGTTGAGTTAAGTTAGTTTTGATTTATGTAATGAAATACCAGATTTTGCAGGTCAACAAAAGGGCCAACCGCCAAGGGTTGGCCCGTTGTTGTTATAGTAACCAACCTTTAAACCAAAAAATGAACGCAAAACTATTCCCTTCCATTATCTTGATCCTATTCATTGCTGCCGGTCGAACCTATGCACAGGGCTGTGTGGCCATACGTCATTTATCATCTTGTGTCGGTTCCAGTTTGGAAAGCAACCTTTTACGGCAAGGTGACGTTCAATTGGGCATGAACTATCGATATTTCAAGTCGTTCCGTCACTTCAGGGGCACCGAAGAGGAAGCCGATCGGGTGGCCAATAATACAGAGGTCATCAACCACGCCCATGCTTGGGATTTTTTTCTTTCGTACGGCATAAGCGATCGTTGGTATGCAAGTGCCACCTTGCCGACCGTAATCAATACCCGTTCTTCGCTTTATGAGCATGGACGTTTGGAACGCAACACCACCTTTTCCAGGGGATTTGCCGACATTCGTTTGGGGGTGGGGTTTTGGTTGCTTCAACCCGAACTGCATCCCGATGGCAATATTGCCGTGGGATTTGGCCTTAAACTGCCTACAGGCAACTACAATGCAACGGACCTCTTTTATAACGTAGGCCCCAATGGAGAGCCCCAGGTTCGACCGGTCGACCAATCGATACAACCTGGCGACGGGGGCTTCGGCGCGACCTTGGATTTTCAGATCTACCAAAAAATTGCGACATATCTATTCAGTTACGCAAGTGGTTTTTACCTGTTCAACCCAAGGGAAACCAATGGTATCAAAACCTTTCGCGAGACATTAAGCCCGATTCTTCAGAACGAGGCCATTATGTCGGTACCCGATCAGTATTCCGTTCGATTGGGCTTGAGCTATAGTGCCTCAAGTCGGATTTCAACCTCTCTTGGCGCACGATTCGATTGTGTGCCTGTGAAAGATCTTATCGGTGGAAGCGAGGGATTTAGAAGGCCAGGTAATGTTTTATCGATAGACCCCGGCATCGCCTTCATGGTCGACAACCTCTCCTTGAACCTCAATATTCCTTTTGCGGTTCGCAGGGATCGGCCGCAAAGCGTTACAGACCTTCAAACCCAATTGGCTACCGCAGAACCGAGAAATGGGGATGCTGCTTTTGCCGACTATGTGATCAATTTTGCGGTTTCCTATCGATTGCCCAAGGGAAGGGTAAAAATAGATCCGATCATACCCGAATCGGATATCAACAATAATTAAATATGGTTTTATCCCTGAAAGGAAATTCTGGACGGGGCAGTGCTAAAGGAAGTTATGCCTTGGGCTATTCGCCATGATCTCCTTCCGGTTCGGGGACTTTTTCCCGACCTTTGCCGTTCCATCTGATCACAAAAAAATTCAGGGTATCTTTCCCTGTATTGGTAAGTCCGTGCATTTCCCATGGCTTTACATAAAGCAAATCTCCGGTTTTTGCTACTATCGATTCGCCATTGAGACTCCAAACGCCATTGCCCTTTGTGAGCAATAAAATTCTTCCTCATAATGTCGATGTGCGGGATGTAGGGCTTCCCCTGGCAATACTTCGGTCAGGGCCGTGAACATGCGTTCGGTGCCATGGGTACGCGTTTCAAAATCGGTATAGATGTCCATGGTGCCCCATTTGCCATCGAGGTGTTTAGCTCCTGCCCTTTGGAATAGGGTTGTTGCAATTGAAGTATCATCCAAATGGGGTTAGGCTGTTGTAACCCTAAAACAATAGCCAAGGCCCAATAAGCAAAATGCTCCTATTAACACGTATAACAATTTCATGTAGATTGATTTAATAATACCCAGTAGGTATAACAAAAACTGGAACAGGCCATATCGAAGAATTGCGGTTAACAGAGAAGAATGTAAAAAAAGAGGGTAGTTTGGATTTACCAAATCAATTCTGGGATCGGAGGTTGCGATACCCCCCTAAAATAGATTTGATCTTCGACGCATAAAGACCATACCCGATCACCATTATCGTTACCCCGGCAAAGCAGAGGTTGAGGATCAAAACGAGGTCGAGAAAGGTTGCCATAATACGAATATAATGTCCTTGAAAACAAGCTAGAACCAAAAATAGGATTTGGGTTCCGGTTCCCCAATTAAAATGTATGTATGGTAAGAAAATTGGTATAAATGGTCGGATTGCTATTTTAGGGCAACCTTTCATCGGATAAAAACGGTGAAAAGCGGTCCATTATGCAGATAAATGACGCGTGAAAGGGGAGAACAATAAATACTTGCGCATCAAATTGGGCCCCGACCAACGCAAGACGATTCTAATGAAATGCCACTTCAGGATGTTCAAAGAGCTGTATTTGATCTTGCAACCTTTTGATGACCATGTTCATCATGCGCTTGTTGAGCGCGGAGGAGTTGGCAATATAGGTTTGGTATTCCTCCACGGTGAACTGCCCGATAACGATTCCCTTGAGCGCATTTCGAAACTTGATGTCTTTCTGGATGGCATTTTCAATAAAATTGATACGTTTTTGCAGCATAAGCTCGTGGAAACTGTTTTTGTGTTTTACGATGTAGTTCGCAAAGGCTGCCAACAAAAGGTCGTTCTGCAATTTGATGATCGGCCTCAGGGTAGCATTTTGGAAGTGCTCATCTCGGCTCATATGTTCGGTAAGTTTTGCGGAGGGGATGATGGGACGGATGGCCAAGAGATTTTGGGATCGATCGCTCATAAAATTGGTTTTTATAAAGATAGGGAATAGGAGGCAGGGCAATTTTAGGAACGACAGGAGTTTTTAACGGGTTTATGAACATTTGGATCGAGCATCCAATCTTCAAAGGATATCTTTAAAATAAACAATGGGTTGGTACTTTTGATGCATAAAGGGAATCAAATCAATTATTTGTTTATTCCATGTAAACAATACTTTGTTCCGAAAATATGATAATGAAGGTTTTGAACATGGCAATTTTTGGGAACCTCAAATAATGGCAAAATATGGTGTTGTTTGTACAAATAGTTCACCTTGTTTCGTACATTGAAGGCTGAAAACCAATAAATAACCCCTTGATGAAAAAACGGTACATAGCATTACTTTGCTTTCTTTCCTTTAATATTGGATCATACGCCCAAACCGCCGAAGATTCACTGATTGTATTAAATAAACTGAAGCAGCAAGTACAGGAAAAAGTACATTCTCGGGCCAAAATGGCACAGGTAATGGTCGATAAGATTTTCAGTTTTTCCGAGTTGGGCTTCCAAGAAGTGGAAACCTCCAAGTATGTCACTGAAATATTAAAAAAGAATGGGTTTGAAATAGAATACGGCATAGCCGGTGTACCTACGGCTTGGTGGGCGAAATGGGGTTCTGGCAAACCGGTCATTGCCTTGGGCAGTGATATCGATTGTATCCCTAAGGCGTCACAAAAACCGGGCGTCGCTTACCATGATCCCATTGTGGAGGGCGCACCTGGCCATGGGGAAGGCCATAATTCCGGGATACCCCTGAACGTCATCTCGGCACTTTCCGTCAAAGAGATCATGGAAAAGGAAAAGATTAAAGGCACATTGATCATTTGGCCGGGCGTGGCAGAAGAACAATTGGGAACGAAAGCCTATTATACGAGGGATGGTTTTTTTGACGATGTCGATCTTTGCATTTTCACCCATGTTTCCGATAACTTGAGTGTTTCCTACGGCCCCTCATGGGGGACCGGTCTGATTTCGGTCGAATATACTTTTGAAGGGGAATCAGCCCATTCCGCCATGGCACCATGGCGGGGTCGCAGTGCTTCCGATGCAGTGGAATTGATGAACATAGGGTGGCAATACAATCGGGAACACCTGCACCCATTGGGCAGATCGCATTCGGTTATCACCAATGGCGGAGACCAACCCAATGTTGTGCCTTCCAAAGCTTCCATTTGGTATTACTTCAGGGAAATAACCTATCCGAAAATAATGGAAGTGTACGAAAGGGCCAATGAGATCGCCAATGGTGCGGCCTTGATGACCAGGACCACCTTGACCAAGAGGGTATTGGGAAGTGCATGGCCAATGCATTTCAATAAGACGATGGCAGAAACCATGTATGGCAATATTGTAGCGGTAGGTTTGCCACAGTGGAGCGAGGAAGATCAAATGCTCGCAAAAGCGGTGCAAAGAGAAGTAAAATCTCCCAAAGATACCACGGGCTTGGCGGTTAAATTGGATTCGATTGGACTACCGGTGCTGGAACCCATCAGCGGTGGATCGGACGATATCGGGGATATTTCTTGGAAGGTCCCCACCATTACATTGCGCTATCCCTCCAACATACCCGGACTTCAAGGGCATCATTGGTCCAATTCCATAGCGATGGCCACGCCTATTGCACATAAAGGTGTGGTTGCCGGGGCCAAGGTCGAAGCCATGACCCTTTTGGACTTGTTTATGAAACCTGACCTGGTAAGCCAAGCCTGGGACTATTTTGAAACGGAACAAGCCTCCAAGCAAAAGTACATTCCCATGGTCTCCGACAGTGATTCACCGGCAATCTATCTCAATAAAGGGATTATGGATACCTACGCCCCAAAGTTGAAACCATTTTATTATGATGAAAAGAAATACGACAGCTATTTGGAACAATTGGGAATCAGCTATCCCACTTTAATAAAAAAAGAATCAAATACCACGACCACAGGTAATTAGTTAAACGGTTGATAAATTCTTCTTTCACATGGAAATCAAAGATGAGAAACATTATTTAATGCGCAGTGGTTGGCTCAGGGCCGCCATTTTAGGGGCCAATGATGGCATCTTATCGACGGCCAGTATCATCATAGGGGTAGCGGCGGCCTCAGATGCACGGGAACCCATTGTACTTGCGGGCGTGGCCGGTCTGGTAGCAGGCGCCTTATCCATGGCGGCGGGAGAATATGTTTCGGTAAGTTCCCAGACCGATATTGAAAATGCCGATCGTAATAGGGAAATAGCTGAATTGGCCGAGATGCCAGAGGCTGAATTGCAGGAACTTGCCATGATTTATGAAAAAAGGGGTCTGGAAAAGGAATTGGCATTAGAGGTTGCCGTGCAGTTGACCGCGCATAATGCGCTGGAAGCACACCTCAGGGATGAATTGGGCATCCATGAAATGACCCGCGCGAAACCTTTGACTGCCGCATTGGCATCTGGTGCAGCATTTATTTTTGGTGGTATCTTACCAGTAGTTGCAGCTCTATTGATACCTGTACCGAAAATGATCTATTTTCAGTATGTCCTCGCCATGCTGTTTTTGATCATTTTGGGAACTGTGGCGGCCAAAGCAGGCGGTTCAAATATTTCGAAAGCGGTGATCAGGATTACTTTCTGGGGCACGGTAGCTATGGGCGTTACCGCTTATATCGGCCATCTGTTCGATGTGAACATGGCTTGATATTGAAAATACAAGCCAAGTATTGCAATTGACCCGCTCATAAAAATTTCAATACTTGGGCGGTTGTAAGGAAATTTCAATCAAACTTGAATTATGATCGGGTTTTTTCGAAAAATGAGACAGCGCTTGCTCAATGAAAATAAGGTAACCCGCTACGCCGCCTATGCCCTTGGTGAAATTGCTCTGGTGGTCATCGGTATCTTGATCGCGCTCAATATCAACAACTGGAACGAGACCAAAAAAGACCGCATATTGGAACGTTCTTATCTATTAAACCTGAGAAAGGATTTGGAGGCAGACATTCAATGGATCGATCGCTATATAAATATTCGTTACAATGCCAAATTAAGCGCCCTCAACAAAGGAAAGGCTTATTATCAGGGACATTATGCCATTGGGACACCCTATCATTTTTGAACGGACTGGGGTACGGCAGTGTTTTTGGTAATATTGTCTGGGCCTTTAAAAAAACCACGTATGATGAACTGGTAAATACCGGAAATTTCAGAAAAATTGAAAACGACTCGCTTCGCCAGGCGGTGTTGGATTATTACTGGCTCATTAACCGCACCTATGAAAGTACGGCAGATGATCAAACCGGTTACATCACATTTATCAATTCCAGGGCGCCCTTTGATAGAAGCAACCCAGAACGTATTGAGATTTTTGATCAACGGCTATTATTACAAAGTATAAAGTCGGAGGAATTTTACCGCCTCGTGAATCTAGAGATCACCCTGGCCCGCAGAATATTTGGATTCGGCAATGGTATTGTTGAACAAGCCCAAGAACTGAT
>JBATHI010000416.1:0-8007 GCA_049666645.1 Flavobacteriaceae bacterium
AAACGATACTTCCGCTATGCCATTGCGGCCGGTTTTGCCGTATTGCTTTCTGTAGGGGCATCCTATTTTTTCTGGAACCAAAATCAGAACCTACAACAGGAAAATCAGATCGTTACCAATAAAATCAAGACGTTGGAAGCCGATATGCGCCAACAGCTGGAAGATGTAAGGAACCAATTCATCGTGCTCAACAATCCCCAGACCAGAAAATTAACGGTGAGCGGCAATAAAAAGGCCAAGGAACTGAAGGCGGTGGCCTATATCAATCCGGTGAAGAAACTATCGTACATCAATGTGAGCAAATTACCGCATTTACCCGAAAACCAATGCTTCCAAATGTGGGCCGAGGTCAACGGTAAAATGTTGAATTTGGGCGTCATAGAGGAAGCGACCGACAAAAACAGGTTAATGGCCCTGCCTTATTCAGAAGAGGCCATCGGGTATATCACCATTGAGCCTAAAGGGGGCAACAATACCCCAACCGTGAAGAATATCGTTGCCAACATCAGTTATTGAAAAATAGCCTTAAATATAAAGTGTGGCCCTGAACCGATGTTCAGGGCCTTTTTTTTGTACCTTTGTGGAAATCAAGAAACGATGCTTTTTTTACTTACCATTGGGCTCTTGTCCTTGGCGTTCGCAGGAATAGCGATAAAAATATGGTCTAAGAAAGACGGGGAGTTTGCAGGTACCTGTGCCAGTCAAAACCCTTTTTTGAACAAAGAAGGGGTCGCATGCGGACTTTGTGGAAAGCTTCCAAGTGAGCAAGAATGCCGCCAAGAATAGACCATATAGCCAGAACACCGGTGACATCAATTGACCTGCCCTAATTTTTAATTTTCTATTGGATAAATCCGAAGAAACACTCGAAAGTACCATCAAAAAGGCCAAACAGGGCAACCAGATTGCCTACAGTACATTATTGGATACCTTTTGGAACGACGTTTATGGCTTTCAGCTGAAGCGGACACAAAATGAAAACGACGCCGAGGACATAACAATCCAAACCTTTTCAAAAGCATTCGACAAAATCGATACTTTCGATGAAGCTTACGAATTCAAAACTTGGCTGATAGCGATTTCCAAGAACATCCACATCGATCTGCTTCGCAAAAGAAAAAGGAACGTGATGGAAACCAACAGCAGCAATGAAGCCATAACGCGCGTTTTGGATGACACCCCCACCGTGGAAGACCAGTTGATCACAGAGCAGAACCTGGCGACCCTATTGCAATACATCAAAAAATTAAAACCCCATTATCAGGAGGTCATCAACCTCCGTTATTTCAACGAGCTCAGCTATTCCGATATCGCCAAACAGCTCAATGAGCCCGTAAACAACATCAAAGTAAAATTATTACGGGCCAAAAAATTGTTGGCAGAAGTGATCGATGGTCGATCTTAGACCTCCTTGGACCGAGGCTCATGATCTCGGTCACCCGTTCAAAATTTAAGGATGCCGGAACCTATTCCCCCTATTTTTTCCTCCCCGGATTGCAAGCGGCCATTTTTTTAAACCGGGCCGATCCGGCCAGGGCAGAACCTTAGTTAGTTGCGCTATTGTTCGTATATTTGCCCAAAAATGATCTATGGGCAGTGATATAACCACCAATGTGGCCCCTCCGGCAGGAAAACCCAAATGGCTGCGGGTCAAACTCCCTACCGGAAAAAAGTATACCCAATTGCGTGGCTTGGTCGAAAAATATGACCTGCATACCATTTGTACCTCAGGCAGTTGCCCCAATATGGGGGAGTGCTGGGGTGAAGGTACCGCTACCTTCATGATTTTGGGCAATATCTGTACCCGTTCCTGTGGTTTTTGCGGGGTAAAAACGGGCCGGCCCGAATCGATCGATTGGGCAGAGCCGGAAAAGGTTGCCCGTTCGATCAAAATCATGGGTATAAAACATGCCGTGATCACCTCGGTCGATCGGGATGACCTGAAAGATATGGGATCGATCATCTGGGCCGAAACGGTCAAGGCAGTCAGGAGAATGAACCCTACCACCACCTTGGAAACTTTGATACCCGATTTCCAGGGTATCGAACGCCATCTCGATCGTATCATCGAGGTACATCCGGAAGTGGTTTCCCATAACGTGGAAACGGTGAAGCGACTCAGCAGGGAAGTACGCATCCAGGCCAAATATGATCGCAGTCTGGAAGTACTCCGCTACCTTCGTGCCAACGGCATCAACCGCACCAAATCCGGAATTATGCTGGGCTTGGGGGAAAAGGAGGCCGAAGTCATCGAAACCATGCAAGACCTGAGAAGTGCCGATGTCGATGTGGTTACCATAGGGCAGTACCTGCAGCCCTCCAAAAAACACCTCCCCGTCAAGGAATTCATACTTCCGGACCAATTCAAAAAGTATGGGGAAATCGGACTTGAAATGGGCTTCCGGCATGTGGAGAGCGGCGCCTTGGTGCGATCCTCCTATAAGGCACACAAACATATCGATTAAGCCAGGTTTTTCAACAAGCGGCCGAAGTAGGCGACTATGGTCACTGAAGCCAGTGTTTTTGGAACGCCACCAAGGCACATCACACCCATATAAAGACCATTGGTTTGAAAAAAATAAATATTGGAATCAACGGTTTTGGAAGAATAGGCCGTACGCTGTTCCGGCTGCTGCAGGCACATCCCCACTTGAACGTTGTGGCCATCAATGACCTGGCCGATGCCCGCACCTTGGCGCACCTTTTGAAATACGACAGCATCCATGGCGTTTTTCAGGGCTCGGTAACGGCAAACCAGTCGCAGCTCATTGTAAATGGGCACGAAGTTGCCTTGATGGACCAAAACAGGCCGGAAACGATCAACTGGAAACCCTATGGTGTCGATGTGGTCGTTGAAGCTACCGGGAAATTCAAGTCTGTTGATATTCTAGGGCACCATCTGAAAAACGGTGCCAAAAAAGTAATCCTGACAGCTCCCCCTTCAGACGAATTAATTAAAATGGTCGTTCTTGGCATCAACCATGATATCTTGGCAAAAGAGGACGATATCATCTCCAATGCTTCCTGCACCACCAACAACGCCGCACCGATGATCAAGGTGATCAATGACCTATGTGGTATTGAACAAGCATACATCACCACCATACACTCCTATACCTCAGATCAAAGCCTACACGATCAACCCCACCACGATCTTCGCAGGGCAAGGGCCGCGGCTTTGTCCATTGTTCCCACAACCACGGGCGCTGCGAAGGCCCTGACCAAAATATTTCCGGAACTTTCGGAGGTGATCGGGGGCTGTGGTATCAGGGTGCCCGTGCCCAACGGCTCGCTGACCGATATTACATTTAATGTGAAAAGGGCTACCTCAATAAAAGAAATAAATGATACTTTTGAGAGAATATCGCACAAAGAATTGAAAAACATACTTTTATACACCGAAGACCCCATAGTTTCGATTGATTTGAACAATAGTTGCCACTCTTGTACGTTTGATTCTCAGATGACGTCGGTAATCGGTAAAATGGTGAAGATTATCGGTTGGTACGACAATGAAACCGGCTATTGCAGCAGGATCATTGATCTGATCAACCTCCTAATTGATAAAAGATTTGTTTGAGAACCATTAACTCACATATCAACCGCCTATTGTCCTGCCTTTTTTTGGTGTGTGTCGGTAACCCTTTTGCGCTGCTTTCCCAAGAGGCTCCCCCTATTGAAAATGAAGCTGCCCCAAAAGAAGGAGTGGTAACCTATTTCAAAGAGGCAATGGATTATAGCAACAGAAATGAGATGGAGCTAGCGCTCGAATCCTTGGTCAAGGCATCAAAATTGGCCGAAAAAAATGAGGATGTCAAATCACTCATCGATTCTTACCACAAATTTGCGATGTATTATTTGAAATTGGACAAGGAGAAAAACTCCCTGTTCTATTGGGACCGAGCCAAGGTCTTGCTCAAGGAAGTGGAATACCCTTACGGAAATGCCGTTCAAAAATTTGTGGATGCCGTTCTACAGTATCGCGCAGGAAACAACTTTCAAGCCATCTTTCAGTTGGGCGAGGCAAAACAATTGAACAATGACCGCAACTTGTTCAACAACATTTCTTTGGTGGAGGGAAATATTTACTTGACCCTAGAAAAATATGACGCCGCCTCCAAAAACTTCAATTCGCTCATTGTCAATACCGATCCTTTTGAGCAACAGTTCCTGAGCACCAAGGCATACATGGGAATGGCCAAATTGAATCTGGCAACGGAAAACTATGAAGAAAGTGTCAAAAACGGGGAAAATGCCCTGAATTTGGCGGTCAAGAACGATTTTTTCGGGGAGGTATGGGAGGCCAACGGTTTATTGTCTTCGGCTTATGAAAGAATGGGGCGCTACGACCTGGCCCTTCGCAACAACAGGAACCTGCTCGGCATAAGGGATTCCCTGTTCACGATGGAAAAGGTTAAAACCGAAGCCAAAACGGCGGACAAAATTCAATTCGATTTCTTTACCGACGAAATAAAACGTCTCGAACAAAAAAATGAGGAATTGAGCCAATCGGCCAACCGATCCGAAATTACCGCCATCCTTACTTCCGCATTTTTGACCATTATCTCTCTTTTGGCCGTTTCATTATATCGCAACAACCAGATCAAGCTCAAGACCAATGATCTGTTGCAGACCAAAAACAATGAACTGCAGGCTGCGAGGGATGCGGCAGTACAGGCGATGGAAGCAAAAACCAACTTCCTCTCCACAGTAAGCCATGAATTGCGGACACCGCTCTATGCGGTCACAGGACTCACCCATTTGTTACTGGAGGAAAACCCGAGCGAAAACCAAAAAGAACATTTAAGGGCTTTGAAATTCTCAGGGGACTATTTATTGAATTTTATCAATGATATTCTCCATATCAACAAAATCGATGCAGACAAACTGGAACCATTGGCCATAGAGTTCAATCTAAAAAAAGTGTTGAAAGAAGTCATCGACTCTTTGCAACAAAGTGCCAAAGAGAACCAAACCAAGATCGTATTGGATTATGATGATGCCATCCCATCGCACCTTATGGGCGACCCTTTGAAGCTATCCCAGATTTTCATGAACCTGGTAGGCAATGCCCTGAAGTTCACCAAAAACGGAGAAGTCAAGGTAATCGCCAAACTGATCAACAAAGAGGAGGAAGACATCAGTCTATATTTTGAAGTGGCGGATACCGGTATCGGTATTGCAAAAGATCAACAAGTACATATTTTTGAAGGGTTTGAACAAGGATCGATCCAAATCAACCGGGAATATGGCGGCACCGGTCTGGGCCTTACCATCGTGAAGAGCCTCTTGGGTCTGTTTGGAAGCCAGATCCAGCTGGAAAGCGAATTGGGCAAGGGAAGTCGATTCTTTTTTGATCTCAAATTAAAGAGCAAGGACAGTCTTGTTGATGATATCCCCTTTGAAATCACGGAACAGAACTATGAGTTCAAAGGACTTCACTTATTGATCGTTGAAGACAACAAGATCAACCAGGTCATCACCAAAAAAATGTTGCTCAAAAAAGACATTACCAGCGACATTGCCAACAATGGTACCGAGGCGATCGCATTGGCCAAGGAAAACAATTACGATGCCATTCTAATGGATATCCATATGCCGGGTATCAGCGGAGAAGAGGCCACCATCGAAATCAGAAAGTTCGACAAGGAAGTCCCGATCATCGCGCTTACCGCTATTTCATTGGACGACAGTCTAGAAAGCTTTTTTGCTGCCGGATGTGATGACGTGGTGACAAAACCTTTTAAGCCGGAAGTGTTTTACCAGAAAATCGGAGAAAATATATTCGACAAAAAAAAGGTCAAGAATCCCGCTTCATAAAATCGCCGACCTCCTGTTCGAGCACCTGCGCATCGTTGCCCAAAAATGAATGCGCAACCGGGATATAAAAAAGCCCTTCAATTTTTCCCTTAAGTCGCATATAATCCTTTTCGGTGGTCATCACCAACGGTTTGGAACGGAGGGTTTCCAACTCATTTTTCGTAAAGTAATGGTGGTCTCTGAATCGGGCGTGTTCGAAGGTGAGCCCGGCTTGGCGAAGATAGGCGATCAAAGGGGCAGGGTCTGCGATACCTGTCACCAGGGTCAAAGATCGATTCCTAAAATAATCCAGTGCATGGGCTTCCCCATTATCTTTGATAGCGCAATCATAGGAAAGGCAACTGAACAGTACCTTTTGGTCGGCTTTGGGTTGGAGTGCCTCTTGAATTTTATTTCTGTCGTTCTGGGACAGGTTGGGCGGGCATTTGGTGACTACGATCAATTGCGCCCTTTTGGCCTGTCGTGCCCCATCCCGCAAGTTGCCGGTGGGAAGATACCAATCGGAGGTATACAGCTTGCCATAAGCGGTCAACAAGATATTGAAACCCGGATTTACCTTTCGATGCTGGAAGGCATCGTCGAGCAAAATAACATCCGGGCGAATGTCCTTCTCCAAAATTTCGATGCCCTCTTGCCGGTCGGCATCCACGGCTACGGAGATTTCGGGATACTTAGTGTGGATTTGGTAGGGCTCGTCACCCACTGCCTCGGCGTTCGAACGGGAATCCGCCAAAACAAAACCTTTTGATTTTCTCCTGTACCCCCTACTGAGAACGGCGATTCGATGGTTTCCTCTTAAATTTGAGATCAAATATTCAATCATTGGGGTTTTACCCGTGCCGCCTGCGCTAAGGTTGCCCACACAGATGATCGGTGTACGGTATGCCCTTGATTTGAGGACGCCCATATCGTAAAGAGAATTTCTAAGGCCTACCACAAGGGCATAGGCCAACGAAATCGGAAAAGCTATTTTTCTCAGCAACTGCACAAGAGCGAAAATATAATATTTTATCTTTGGAATCTTACGGAAACCAAATGAACATAAAAGAAGTTGCCGATATACTGGAAAAATTGGCCCCATTGGGCCAGGCCGAGGATTTTGACAATGTGGGGCTCCTTGTGGGCCGTTACGATGCCGAGGTTTCCGGGATACTCGTTACCCTCGATACCTTGGAAACGGTCATCGACGAGGCCATCGCCCACAAATGCAATCTGATCGTCAGTTTTCATCCCATCATATTCAACGGATTAAAAAGACTCACCGGGGCAAATTATGTGGAAAGGGTCGTGATCAGGGCCATACAGCACGATATCGCCATTTATAGCATGCACACTGCGCTTGACAATGCCGCGCTGGGGGTCAATGCCAAAATCTGCGAGGTTTTGGGCATTCAAAAGGGCAGGATCTTGATTCCCAAAAAGGGCACGATCAAAAAATTGACCACCTATGTTCCCATTGACAATGCGGAATCACTTAAGGAGGCACTTTTCGCGGCAGGTGCCGGACATATAGGCAATTATAGCCATTGTAGTTTCGGAACCGAGGGAGTGGGCAGTTATAGGCCAGGCCGAGATGCGAATCCCGTGAAAGGTAAGGTCGGAACCACCCATAATGAAAAGGAAACCCAGCTGAACGTGATTTTCTCCTTTGTCGATCAAGCCAAAATATTGAAAAGTCTTTTTGAGAACCACCCCTATGAAGAGGTGGCCTATGAGGTATTCACCTTGGAAAATACCGATCAAAATATCGGTATGGGAATGATGGGACAACTGGAAGTGCCTGTTGAAGAACTAACGTTTCTAAAACAGTTGAAGCGAAAGATGGGGGCCAAAGGCATCCGGCATTCACGTCCATTGGGAAGAAAAATCAAGAAAATCGCCGTATTGGGAGGCAGTGGCGCCTTTGCCATCAATGCAGCCAAGGCAGCAGGGGCAGAACTTTTCATCACCGCCGATGTGAAATACCACCAGTTCTACCAAGGCGAAAACGAAATGATGATCGCCGATATCGGACACTATGAAACTGAGCAGTTTACAAAAAATCTTTTAGTTGATTATCTTAAGGAAAAAATCCCTAATTTTGCAGTCCGTTTATCGGAAAGTCAAACCAATCCAATCAATTATTTATAGCGTATGGCAAAAAAAGCAGAATTAACGGTAGAAGACAAATTAAGGGCATTGTATGAT
>JBATHI010000417.1:0-1601 GCA_049666645.1 Flavobacteriaceae bacterium
CATCAATGCCTCGGAATACCTGCTTTTATTCCTGCTAATAATATGTATTCAGGCTTGCGAGGGGTACTCAAAAAAAATATCCGAAACCAAATCCGGAGACCTTCAATTCGATTCATCGAACCAAAAACTGACCGAGGCTTTCCATTGGGCAAAAGGCAAGGCCTTGTCCTATGCTCACGACGGCACCGACCCGGTTGGGTTTTGGTACGAGGCCGCACTTCCCGATCGCGAGGCCTTCTGTATGAGGGACGTTGCCCATCAGGCCATTGGCGCGGAAATCTTGGGACTGGGAAAACACAACTACAATATGTTCCTCAAATTTGCACAGAACATCAGTGTGGAAAAAGACTACTGCACTTACTGGGAAATCAACAGATATGATAAACCCGCCCCGATCGATTATGAGAACGATCAGGACTTTTGGTACAACCTGCCCGCCAATTTCGACATCGTACAAAGTGGCCTTCGACTGTACCAATGGACCGGTAACCAGGAATACCTGACCAACCCCGATCTCAATGCCTTTTATGAACTAAGCATGAACGCGTATATCGACCATTGGGATCTGGCCGATGATAAAATATTGGGCAGAAATCGGATGATGCATCTCAAAAACGATAGGGCAAATAGCAGGTTCGGCACCAACCGTGGCATCCCTACTTACAATGAAGGCGGCAGGGGCGAAACCTTGCTCGGTATCGATTTGACCGCCTCGATGATCGCCGCTTATAGGGCCTATTCAGAAATATTGAAACTCAATGGCGTTTTAAACGAATCGGAAGCATATCGCGAGAAGGCACAAAGGACACAAGAATTCTTGGAGTCATTTTGGTGGGATGCCACCAAACAGGAATACCGTTCCATATACTATTCCGATGGGTCGTTCGATTATTTTTGGGTCGGGGAACAGCAAGCGTTTCTTCATTATTTGATGTATTTCGATGCCATTGCCGATGACGGAAAAAAGATGAAGATCGTCAACGATTATGAGGAGAACTTCGACCGGTTGATCGTGGAATTGAAGTCGTATATCCCCATCATCTTTTATGAAAACGGGAAGTCAGAAATCGCCGACCGAATGATCGTTGATCTCTGTAGCCCTGAAAATCAGCGGCGCGACTATCCGGAAAATTCCTTTACGGTCATAGAACATATCACGCGGGGGTTGATGGGCATCGATGTGGATGCGTCATCGAACCGCTTTTCAACGGAACCAAGATTGGCCAAAGAGGCCGATTGGGCAGAACTGAAGCATGTGCCGCTGCTTTCCAACAAGGTTTCGGTAAAGCATTTCGGACGGGCAACGACGACGGCCAAGAATGAGAGCGGGGGTACCGTGGGTTGGACCGCCAAAATACCCGGTGTCCATTCATTTTTGTTCCTCGATGGACAAAAAACCGAATGTGGCATTGGGGGTGCCGACCAACATGCCTATTCGTATCTTAGCCTTACCCTGAAGGCAGGCAAATCGGCCACCGTATCCATTGATCCACCAGCCAAATAAGAAATTGTGATTCTCCATGGACAATACCGTACCATAAAAATCGATACTTTTAAAGAATCCGATTATGAGTTAATGTCATTGAAGCCAAGTATTATGA
>JBATHI010000418.1:0-4195 GCA_049666645.1 Flavobacteriaceae bacterium
TGATCGCCATTTTGATGCTGGTGTATAAATTCTCCCTGACCTATGTCTTGAAGCTCTTTGGCTGGAGCGAGGTATTTTTCATCAACAGCATCGGGCTGCCGTTCAATTCGGGCACTTTGATCATGGGCCTCCTGTTTATCGGCGTTTTTTATTTCACGCTCAACTATACCCGAAAAAATGGCTACAGGAGGGCCAATACCATCACGCTCTGTTTGATGTTCCTTATTTTTGGATTTTCTTCCTGGCTCATGCTTCCGATACGTGCAAATGCCAAGGTAGTGATCAATGAAAATAATCCTGAGGATGCCAGGGCCCTTTTGGCATACTATAATCGGGAACAATATCCAGGGGTCGACAGCCCTGTTTATGGTACCTATTATTCCGATATGTTCGCCCCCGCCGGAGAAGATGAAGATGAAAAGCCCAAGTATGAAAAAGACATGCAATTGGGCAAATATGTCATTGTCAATTATTATAAAAATGCCTTGCAGGGCCCCAATAAAAATCATGTGGGTTTCTTGCCGCGCATGTGGAGTTCTCAAAATGCCGAGAATTACATGAAATATTTCGGTGCGCTCGATTTTAAGATGAAACAGTCGAACGAAGAACTGAGAAAGGCCGTCGATCAAGTCAAAACCGGCTTTGCCAATGGGGAAATCGATGCCGATCAGTATATCAGCTTCCTCAGACGGTTCAGTGATTATCTCGAAGTGGAACCCCCAACGATTTGGCAGAACATCCGTTACATGTTCGAGTTCCAGTTCGGGTATATGTACTGGCGCTATTTCATGTGGAACTTTACCGGAAAACAGAACGATGTACAGGGCCGATATAACGGCGATGGCAACTGGCTCAGTGGTATCGGTTTTATCGATAGTTGGCATTTGGGAAGCCAAGACAATCTCCCAACGGAGGTGTTGGCCAATAAAGGCAGGAATACCTATTTCTTTCTGCCACTGATATTGGGCATCATAGGACTTATTTTCCAGGTCACACGGAACCCCAAACAGTTTTGGGTGTTATTCGTGTTCTTTTTGTTTACCGGTCTCGCGATACAGTTTTATACCAACCCCTCCATCTTTCAACCGAGAGAGCGCGACTACTCGCTGGTGGGATCCTTTTATATCTTCGCACTTTGGATCGGGATAGGCGTGTATGGGCTGTTCGATGAGTTCCGAAAAATGTTGAAACCCAAGATTTTGGCCCCACTGATCACTTTGGTCTGCCTTTTGGCCGTCCCTGGGGTCATGGCCTTTCAGAACTGGGACGACCACGACCGCTCGAACCGTTTTACGGCCAACGCCTCAGCCAAGGCCTATTTAGACTCTTGCCAAGAAGATGCCGGGGCCATCTTGTTCACTATCGGGGACAATGACACCTTTCCATTGTGGTATGCCCAAGAAATTGAAGGCTACAGGACCGATGTCAGGGTCGTTTGCACCAGTCTTTTCGAAACGGATTGGTACATCGATCAAATGAAGCATAAGGCATATAGCAGCGACCCCATACCCTCCCAGATCGGTCATGACAAATATCGTTGGGGTTCAAGGGATGTGCTCTATTACCAAAACGTAGACCCTCTTTTCAACAAGGAACTTTCCGAGAGCAGATGGGCAATTAAGGATTTTATCAATTGGGTAGACAGCGATAATCCGCAGACCAAAATAAAACATATCCTTGAAAAGCAAAATACCGATCTGGGGGCCTATTCCGAGAACAACCTCAACATCGTTTATTACCCTACCCATAAAATCAGGATTCCGGTCAACAAAACCAATGTCTTGGAAAGCGGGCTGGTCAAGGAAAAAGATACGGCGCTTATTGTCGATCATATCGATGTCGATCTTCCAAAAAGTGCGATCACCAAGAAAAGCATGATGATGCTCGATATCATCGCGAACAACGATTGGAAGCGACCGATCTACTTTTCAGGAGGAAGCTTTGACGATGCCGAGTTCATCTGGATGAAGGATTACTTACAATTGGATGGAATGGCATACAAGTTGGTGCCCATCAAAACCACTAGAAAGAGCTCTTTTGAGATGGGCCGCATCGATACCGACTTGATGTACGAGATCGTCAATAAATGGAACTGGGGAAATTCCGGAAGTCCCAAAATCTACCACGACCCCCAAACTCGGATACAAGGCCTCTCCTATCGCGGTAATCTCGCCAGGTTGATGGAGGCGCTGATCGAAGAAAATAAAATAGAAAAGGCCAAAGAAATCATTGAAATGGCCATGACGAACATGCCCATCGCCTATTTTGGATATTACACTTTCGTGGAGCCTTTTATCGATGGGTATTATAAGGTCGGGGAAACCACCAAGGCCAGGGAGCTGTTCAAAAAACTAAAGACGATATATCAGGAAAGGCTTGGGTATTATGCAGGTACCACCCTTGATGAGCAATACGCAAAAATAGACGATATCATCGCCGACATGGAGGCCTATAGGAGAAACATCGATATTTTGATCACCAACAACGACAGGGAACTCGCGGAGAAGGAGACCCTCATTTTCAATGAATATATCGATAAGTTCAGCCACTTTTACAAGGACAACCTTTTGGAAGAATCGCCACGTTTGGAGGGCAATCCGGATATCGGGGATACGGTGCCGGTTTCTGGATCCGACGCCTTGGAAAACACCATCGGCGACAAAATAAAAGATTCGATTTTAGCGCCTGAAGAGTAGGCCTTTTGGCAGCCGATTACCACGGCTAAGGTGATGTCCCCATTTTACAAACGGGAATGACAAAGTCATGGCCATATTCCCGAAAATCCTAAACCTTGGTTCAAATGTATTCGTTCAATATGCCAATGAGGGTATTGGCATCTTGTTCGCCGCTTTGGCGCCATACCATTTCCCCTTTTTTGTAGATCATCAAAGTAGGTAGCCCTTTGACACGCAGGGCTTGGGACAATTCCTTATTTTTATCAACATCTATTTTGATAACCTTGCCCTTGTCGCCCAATGCTGCTGCAACATCACGCAGTACGGGATGCATGGCAGTAGATTGTTCGTTCCATTCCGCATAGAAATCGAGCAGCACCGGAACCTTGGCATCGATCAGTTCACCAAATTTTGACATATTTGAATCATTGGGTTATTGACCAAATGTAGTAAAAAATGTTAAATCGCTCTATCCTTGGAAAGTTTTGTGGTTTGGACAGCGAGTTAAAATCATGTTAACGAGCTCTTTTTTAAAGTAATCACCGTGATTTCGGGCCAAATTCCCACCCTTCCGGGATAGCCCAGAAAACCAAATCCACGGTTAACGTTGATGTACTGCCCCATCTCTTCATAAATGCCTGCCCATTGCTTATAGCGCCATTTCACGGGGCTCCATTTGAACCAACCCGGTATTTCTATACCGAATTGCATCCCATGGGTATGGCCGCTTAGCGTCAGGTGATAGTGATATTCGTCCGGGATCACTACCGCCTCCCAGTGTGAGGGGTCATGGCTCATCAAGATTTTGAAATCGTTTTTATCGATATTGGCAACCGCCTTTTTTAGGTCGCCCGCTTTCTTAAATCCACCCTTGCCCCAATTTTCGACCCCTATCAAGGCGATCCGGTCGTTGCCTTTTTGCAGGTACCTGCTTTCGTTCAACAAAAGATCAAAGCCCAATTCGCGTTGCAGTTGCTTTAATGCAGTTAAGTTTTGTGCTTTTTCCTCCGGGGTATCCCAGTCAACATAGTCACCGTAATCATGGTTCCCCAGTACCGAAAAAACGCCATCTTTCGCTTTTAAGGTGGCAAAAAGCGATTTCCAGGGAACCATTTCCTCGGTTTTGTTGTTCACCAAATCGCCGGTGAACAAAATCGCATCGCTGCCCTGTTCGTTTACCAAATTGACGGCATATTCGAGCTTTTTCCTATTGTCGAAGCTGCCACTGTGGATATCCGATATTTGGGTGATTTGATAATTGTGGAATCCCTCGGGCAAGTCGTCGAACGCCATTTCATACTTGAGCACCTTATAATTATACTTGCCCTTGTACATGCCCAGCAACAGTGCCCCAAAGGGGACTACTGCGATTCCCATGGCGATCAAACTCAAAAAACGCCGTCGTTCAGGGAAAGTGAATTCCTTGGTCGTTCCGAATAGCTTGGTATAAATACCGGCCAGTAGCCTGAACAGGTCTTCCGAGAACAGGAATATCACAGTGATGATCTTGAAGGTAAGCA
>JBATHI010000419.1:0-6296 GCA_049666645.1 Flavobacteriaceae bacterium
AGCTTGACTGAACCGATCGAATTCGACCACTTTTACTTGGTTCAGCCAATGTTCAACATGCCCCCCCTGTACCACGATCCTGGCATTGTTCCACTGCCCTACCCCCTTGAAGTTCTTGCCCCTCGCGTTATCGGAATTCTCGGCACGGATAAGATCGTACAGAGATCCCACGGTTCGGTTGCCATTTATTCCTCCCTTGGCATCGGGGTGCCGTTCGTCATCCAGGATCTGGAACTCCAGCCCGATGGCCGAGCCTTCTCCCTTGTTGAGCTCCGGATCTACAAAATATTTGATGCCGCTATTGGCCCCTTCGGTGATCTTAAAATCGACGCTCAACTCAAAATCGCTGAAAGCGTCAAAGGTCACGATATCGCCCCCATTTCGAGATTCGTATCCATCGGAAGACGCCACGTTAAGCGTGCCATCCGACATATTCCAACCTTGCTCCGGAAAAGCCTCCAATTTTGCGCCACGCCAGCCTGTGGTGCTTTTACCATCCCAAAGCAAACGCCACCCTTTTCTTTTTTCGTTATCGGTAAGCCGGTTGGTCAGGTAGCTTATTTCGGGAACTTCGGGATCAACGGCTTGTCTGGATTGTTCCAGGTTGGCGGTCTGGATCTTGATATTGCGCCACTTAACGGTCTTGCCCTCCAAGGCCTTATCCTCGATGGCATGTACTTGAAAGGCGATAAAGCCCGAAGCTGTAGTATCGTCGACCAAGTTGGCGCATTGCACTTGGTTGACCCAGGTGCGGATCGTTGGCCCTATGGCTTCGATCCTATAATGGTTCCACTCGCCCGGCACGAAGGCATTTTGCCCTTTTTCGTTTCTGGACAGGGGATAGAGCCAGCCGTTTCTTGCTTCATCATAAACCCCACCGGCCCACTTTCTGGAACTGGTCTCGATCTCACATTGGTACCCGTGCACCCTGCCATCCCTATAGGATGGGATGCTCAAACTCCTGAATTGTACCCCGGAGTTGAGGCCGTTCTCCACAAAAACCTCAAATTCCAGTATAAAATCGCCATATGCCTTTTTGGTGGCCATAAAGCTATTGGGGGTGCCTCGCCTGGAGGTCCCTATCAATTCTTGATTTCTTGTCTCGTATGTCGCGGTCCCGTTCAACTGCTCAAAATTAGATAGGTCCTTGCCGTTGAACAGCATTTCCCATTGCCCTTGGGCCACAAAGGGCAGCCCTATAGAGACGATACAGATTAATATGAGCTTACGGTAGAAGGCATTGTATTGCTGGTTGGGCATATCGTTGGTTTTACATTGGATTACCGAATCGATTTTGGGTGAAAAAATTATAATCCGTTCAAGCGACCTAATATAAAAAATATTAATAACTTTCACGGATACCCTGGAATACAAAAACAGTACATTTAGGCGACCTAGGGGCGCATCAGGGCCATCATCAACATGGTGCCCTCCTCCAAAATCGAGCCAATCAATCTTAAATGAAAACCGCAGCATCCCAATATTGACCTTTAGCTTCATCGATACCATGAACAAAGCGCCCTTGATACATGAAAATTTCTTGTTGGAAAACAAATATGCGCAGACCCTGTATCATGGGCATGCCGCAAAACTGCCCATCATAGATTATCATAACCATCTATCCCCAAAAGACCTGGCCGAGAACGTGATCTACGAGAATCCGACACAGGTTTGGATCAACGGGGATCATTATAAATGGCGTGCCATGCGAAACCTGGGCATCGATGAAAAATATATTACGGGCAAAGCTTCAGATCAAGAAAAATTTCAAAAATGGGCCTATACCGTTCCATACACGATGAGAAATCCATTGTACCATTGGACACACATGGAGCTTTCACGATATTTCGATTGCTACGAACAACTGGGCCCGATGAATGCCGATAAGGTCTTTTATGGCCTTTCCCATCAATTGAATACAGAAGCCTATTGTTGCCGAAACCTGATCGGAAAAATGAAGGTGGAGATGCTCTGTACCACGGATGACCCGACAGACTCCTTGGAACACCACCGGAAATTGGCAAAAAGCGATTTCAGCACCAAGGTGAGCATGGCATTCCGGCCCGATAAGGCCATATTCGTTCGAAACGCCGGCTATTTGGACTACCTATCACATTTGGGGGAAGCGGCTGACATGGAAATCACCACTTTTGATGGCCTGTGCGAGGCGATCAAGCGTAGGATGATCTATTTTCATGAACAGGGCTGCCGTTTGAGCGATCACGGCTTGGAACATCTTTATGCCGAGGACTTCACCGAAAAGGAAGTCAACGCCATTTTTAAAAAGATACGCGAAGGCAAAACCGTTGGTGATCTGGAAGCCGATAAAGTTCAAAGTGCCCTGCTTATTTTTTTGGGCAGGAGCTATCATGAGCTGGGGTGGGTACAGCAATTCCATCTAGGGGCGCAGCGGAACAACAACAGTAGGATGCACCGTATACTGGGGCCCGATACCGGCTGGGACTCCATTGGTGACTATCCGCAGGCTGCAAGTCTGTCAAAATTCCTGAATGCCCTGGATTCGGCCGATCGATTGACCAAAACCATACTCTATAACGTCAACCCCCGCGATAATGAATTGATGGCCACCATGACAGGCAATTTTAACGATGGCAGTATCAAAGGCAAGGTACAGTGGGGGTCGGCATGGTGGTTCCTAGATCAAAAAGAAGGGATGACCCGACAATTGAACGCCCTTTCCAGTATGGGCTTGATCAGTTGTTTTATAGGGATGCTTACCGATTCGAGAAGTTTCCTGTCATTTCCCCGGCACGAGTATTTCAGGCGCATCCTATGCAACCTTTTTGGGCAGGACATCGAAAAGGGCGAATTGCCCGCCGATTTGCCCTGGATCGGTAAACTGGTACAGGATATCTGCTATTACAACGCCAAGGAATACTTCGATTTTTAGGTTTTGGAAAGGAGGCGGCCAAAACAAAAGGCCCTGCCCTTAAGATCCCAATCGACCCTTGCCGCTTCCATCCTGTCCCAAATCAGGAAACAAGGGATTCGTATCCCAACTCGTTTTTACATTCCATGCCCCGTTCCCAGCAATCAATGTTCTCGAAGGTCGTTTCCGCGATATTGGCCAAGGCTTCATCGGTAATAAACGCTTGGTGCGGACTCAGCAGCACGTTGGGAAAGTCCAGTAGTTCTTTAAGGGGTTCCTCATCGAATCCATCGTTGGAATGGTCTTTAAAAAATACCCCTTTTTCTTTTTCATAAACATCGGTGCAATAGGCCCCAAGTTCGTGCTTGGATAAAGTTTCGATAAGTGCCCTGGTATCGACGATGGCCCCTCTTGAAGTATTGATGAGCACGGCGTTTCGTTTCATCAAGGACAATTTAGACCTGTCGATCATATAATGGTTTTCAAAGGTCAAGGGAATATGGAGGCTGATGATATCGGCCTCGATGCAGAGATTGCTCAAAGTCGTGTAGGTAATCCCATAAGTTGCTCCAAGATCATCGTTCGGAACCAGATCATGGGCCAAAATTTTGCACCCGAATCCGTGCACGATCTTGGCCATCACACTACCGATCCTTCCGGTGCCTATGATGCCAAAGGTCTTGCCGTACAGGTTGAAGCCCAAAAGGCCATCTTGCACAAAATTGTATTGGTGCACCCGTTTATCGGCCAAAATGAGCTTACGGTTCATCGCCAGCAAAAGGGCTATGGCATGTTCTGCAATGGCATGGGGAGAATAATCGGGCACATTGGCCACTTTAAAACCGATCCGATTCGCGGCCTTGATATGGACGTTGTTATAGCCGGCCGATCGTATGGTGATATAACGAACCCCCAATTCCCAAAGTTTTTCAAGAACCACCAAAGAGGCGTCGTCTCCCGAAAAAATGGATATGGCCTTGTAGCCCATTGCCTCTCGGGCAGTACGACTGTCCAAAGCTTCTTTGATGAAGGTTACGGTATGCTGGTTTTTGTTCGCCTTTTCAATGAAGGGAATTTCAAATTCCTTTGCGCTAAATACCAGTAACTTCATCGTTTTTTTCTTTTCTGAAAATAAGGTCTTGTTCCTCCATGGCAAGTACGACCAACTTGATATAATCGTTCACCGTTTTTTTTACATCAATGGGATCAAGGATATCGATGGATCCCCTCCATATCAAGGAACGCTCCTTATCAACACAAATACAGTACAAAGAGGTTTCGGCATGGTAAATCCTATACTCTTCATAATAATCGGTATCGTAATAGATGTTCTGATGGGTCAGGTAATCTTCCCTGAAAGTACTGTTATAATCATCCAATTCCGAGATGCTCTCTACCAAAGGCTTCCTGCTTTCGGAACCAAGGATTTTGGTAAACAGGATGGCATCGAAATCTTTGTCCAGCAGTTGTTGCTCTACCGCCGATATTTCTTCCTCCGACTTATGGGAATTGGTGAAGGCCACATCGAAAAGATCGATGCTCCGTTCCGCATCCACTCCCCTTTTCTTGAATTCCCTTTTGAGTTTTGTCTCAAATTCGGAACGGGCATCCTCATTTTGTGTCATCCCTACGATCAATACCTTGTTGGCATCAAAAATGACGATGTCCGGATTTTTCCAGTTTTCGACCAATTCGGCCGAAGAACATCCCATAAGCGCGAGTAAGGCAATCAGGATAAGTTTTTTCATGTCGGGATTTTTAATTCAACAAGCGTTTTTGTTTTTCTTCTTTCAATACCTTCGACACAAGGTCCATCAGGGATTCCTTTATCTTTCTGTAAGAATTCATATAATCACCAACGGCGATCAGCAACTCTTTATGGGTCTTTAGATAGGCCTTTTCCATTTCAAGCTGATCGACCCCGTCGAGCATGATTTCCAACTGGTTTTCATGGGTCTGTACCTTTTTCATCAGGCTTACGCCTTCTTTCTCGATTTTCGAGAGGGCGGTAACGATAGCCTTGCTTTTTTCGAACCTATTGTGCTCCGTGAGTTGCAGGGTATACGATTTGACCAGGTCGTTTAAGAAAGCCTGTTCGTCCCTTGCGAACCTCAGCTCGGAAAACCAAGTAAGACTGGCTTCGTGCAATTCCTCGGGACTGAACCATTCCAGATAGGTATATTTTTGACTATTATTTTTTTTCATGACATAGGTTTTTAACATTGGGCATGATCAAAATATTTTATTGAGATAGGTCAAGATTGCAAGGGAACATATTTGCGGCCGCAGCACTTTCCATCCAGATGTTTCTTTTTAAAATACTGCCCGCCACGGCCAAATTATAAAGACTGACCCGTACGGGAAATGACCATTGTCAGTTTATTACGATAAATGGTCGGTAATGTTCTAATGGTCGGGTTTCCTCCGTTTTAGGATAGCGCCCGCATAATTGAAGATTTCGGATTTCAGATTCTGAAAATCGTCCAGATATGCCGCCCATTCGGCCTTCAGTCTCGAATGTTTTTGGTAATAGGTGAGATCACAGACATCATCGGTACATTCGAGCATTCCGCCCAAATTGCTTTCATGTTTTTTGATATTGGTCGCGATGATGGTTTCCTTGGCTTTGGCCTTTTTTACCCGCTCCTGATAATCGAGCAGGCGTTCGAACAAATTGGGCGTATTGGGTTCAAAGACATAGGAATTCAAGAGGCGATCGATGAAGTGGATCTCATCGAGCATAAAACGCAGGGCCGATTTCCACTGTTTGATCTCCAGATAGAGTTGATCGACCTTTTTGGTCTGATCGATTTTTGTAAAATCATTTTCCGCGTTCATGGGAGGGTAGTTTCCATAAAACTAAAAACGATAGGGATATCCCAAAATGATATTGGTCAGTTTGGCGCTTCATACGACCAATTCAATGGTTTCGTTCAGTTTCGGAATTTGCACATGCCAACCAAAACAATCGACGATCTTGACGCGAAAGGCGTCCAGGGCCGTAGATTCCCCATGCACCAGGAATACCCGTTCGGGAATATTCTTCATCGCGCCAAGCCAATGCAATAGCTCGTGCTGGTCGGCATGGGCGGAAAGGCTTTCAAAATGATAGATCTTTGCTTTGACAGGTACATACTTTCCGAAGAGTTTCAACTCATGGGCTCCCTCCAACAATTGTCGTCCCCGGGTTCCTTCTGCTTGGTACCCCACCAGTAAAACATTGGTCGTTGAATGGTCGATCAACTGTTTTAAATAGGTAATCACCCTGCCCCCGGTAACCATGCCGCTTCCTGCGATAACGATTTTCGGCCTAGGGTCATCAATGGTTTTCCATGTATCGGCATATGAACTGATGATCTTGAAATGGCTGCACATCGCCCGGTATTCCTTTTGGGAAAGTTTGTGC
>JBATHI010000420.1:0-18591 GCA_049666645.1 Flavobacteriaceae bacterium
GATTCGTACACCCCATCCGTGCGCATGCTGTTCGAGGATGAATTGGTGAAACAGAAAAAAGGAGATCAAGAAGTGCCCGAGAAAAAATAAATCCAACTTAATAATCAATGCACTATGGAAGTTCAGCAGTTTTACTACGATAACAAAATCGTAAAAAAGTTTCTTTACGCGACCATGCTTTGGGGCATCGTAGGCATGTCGGTGGGGTTACTCTTGGCCTTCATGTTCATGTTTCCGAACCTTACCGACGGTATTTCATGGTTGAGTTTTGGCCGCCTCAGACCACTCCATACCAATGCCGTTATTTTTGCCTTTGTGGGCAATGCCATCTTCGCAGGGGTATATTATTCCACCCAACGCCTGCTTAAAGCCCGCATGTTCAGCGATTTCCTGAGCAGCTTCAATTTCTGGGGTTGGCAGGCCATCATCGTTGCAGCGGCAATCACCCTCCCGTTGGGCTATAGCACTTCCAAGGAATACGCCGAACTCGAATGGCCCATTGATATCGCCATAGCCTTGGTGTGGGTCGCTTTTGGGGCCAACCTTATCGGTACCATGATCAAAAGGAGGCAACGGCATTTATATGTAGCCATTTGGTTCTATGTGGCGACCTTCGTTACGGTGGCCGTGTTGCACATTTTTAACAGCTTGGAACTTCCGGTAAATGCATTGAAAAGCTATTCGGTCTACGCCGGGGTGCAGGATGCCTTGGTGCAATGGTGGTATGGCCATAATGCGGTGGCATTTTTCCTGACCACCCCATTTTTGGGCCTGATGTACTATTTTGTGCCCAAAGCAGCGAACAGGCCCATTTACTCCTATCGATTGTCCATTGTCCACTTTTGGTCCCTGATCTTTATTTACATCTGGGCAGGACCTCACCATTTATTGTATACCGCATTGCCCGATTGGGCCCAAAACCTTGGGGTGGCCTTTTCCATCATGTTGATTGCCCCATCGTGGGGCGGTATGATCAATGGCTTGCTCACCTTGCGCGGCGCATGGGATAAGGTCAGAACCGACCCGACCCTAAAATTTATGGTGGTCGCCATTACGGGATATGGTATGGCCACATTTGAAGGCCCCATGCTTTCTTTGAAGAACGTGAATGCGATCGCGCACTTTAGCGACTGGATCATTGCCCATGTGCACGTAGGTGCCTTGGCATGGAATGGTTTTCTGACCTTTGGGATGATCTATTGGCTGGTCCCCAAGATGTTCAAGACCCGATTGGCCTCGCTGGGTCTGGCCAACTTCCATTTTTGGATAGGTACCCTGGGCATCATCCTGTATTCCCTTCCGATGTACGTGGCTGGCTTCACACAGGCCTTGATGTGGAAAGAATTCAATCCCGACGGAACTTTGGTCTACGGCAACTTTTTGGAGACCGTAAATGAAATCATGCCCATGTACTGGATGCGCGCCATAGGGGGCAGCCTTTACATTATCGGTGCCTGTGTCATGATCTACAATGTGGTGGTAACGATAAGGTCGGGCAGTAAAGTCGAAGATGAACTGGCCGAGGCCGCCGCCCTGATCAGGGTTTCCAAGAAAAGAACCGCTGGCGAAACCTTTCATACCTGGTTGGAGCGCAAACCCATCCAGCTCACCATTTTGGCCACTGTGGCCATTTTGATAGGGGGCATCATTCAAATTGTGCCTACCATCTTGGTAAAGTCGAACATTCCGACGATTACAAGCGTTACCCCTTATACCCCATTGGAATTGGAAGGGAGGGACCTCTATATACGAGAAGGATGTGTCGGTTGCCATTCCCAAATGGTACGCCCTTTTAGAAGTGAAGTGGAACGTTATGGCGAATACGCCAAGGCCGGGGAATTTGTTTACGACCACCCCTTCCTTTGGGGCAGCAAACGCACGGGTCCCGATTTGTTGAGGGTAGGTGGAAAATATTCTGACAACTGGCATTTGAACCATTTTTACGACCCGCAAAGTACTTCGTCGGGATCGATCATGCCTTCCTATAGTTGGTTGGTGCGCGATAGACACGACCGCAGCGGCATAAAGGGTAAAATGGAAGCTATGGTCAGTCTGGGAGTGCCTTATTCAGAAGAGGATATTGCCAATGCCGAACAAACCATGGCTGAACAGGCCACAAAAATCGAGAAGAACCTGTATACCGATCCCGATTTCGCAAAAAATTATGAGGCGGATAAAGCCTTTGCAGCCGAGAACAAACAGGAATTTGTTGAAATGCGCGACAGGGAAATCGTGGCCATGATCGCCTATATGCAACGCCTGGGCACCGATATCAAGATCAAGACGAACAATGAATCACTCTCACAAAACAATTAAGCCATGCTGAAATTTGTAAAAGGATATATGGAAAGTATCGATGGGGTCGCCACTTATCCCATGATATCGCTGTTGATCTTCTTCGTATTCTTCGTAGTGCTTTTCGCTTGGGTCTTCACGGCCTCAGAAGCACATATCAAGGAAGTGAGCGAACTGCCCTTGGAAAATGATAACCACCAAAATACTGAATTATGAAAAATGCAAGCTCTTCCTGGATCCGTATCCCGGTCATTTTTTTCACCATTTTCGTCTTGATGGAATACTTTATCGATTCAGGGGATATGCCCGCCATCATCAAATATCCTGCGGCCCAGTTTTTTATGCTGACGGTACTGCTTTTGCTTATCGCAATCGAAATGATTTTGCAGTCGGTGGAAAATGTCATGTACCAAACGCTTTCCGACGAGGCCAAGCAAAGATATGATGCGACCAAATCAAAATCATGGGAATGGACATGGGGCAAAAAGGTTTACCAAAAACTACTGGGCTCCAAACCCATTGAGGCAGAGGGAGAAATTATATTGGACCATAATTATGATGGCATACGCGAGCTCGACAACAAATTGCCACCCTGGTGGGTGTACATGTTTTATGCGACCATCATCTTTGGGGTAGTCTATATGGCGCGATTTCATATTTTCAACGGCTATGATCAGGACTTGGAGTATGCCCAAGAGGTCGCTGCGGCCCAAATGGAAATAGAGGCCTATAAAAAAACGGCCAAAGATCTGGTAGACGTGAATACCGTTGCACTGCTCACCGATGCTTCCGACCTCAATGCGGGGAAAGGTATCTATGAGACCAATTGTGTGGCCTGCCACATGGCCGATGGTGGGGGTGGCATTGGCCCTAACCTCACCGATAAATATTGGATCTTGGGCGGGGGAATCAAAAACGTGTTCCAAACCATTTCCGAAGGGGGCCGTGACGGGAAGGGCATGGTCGCCTGGAAACAGAACCTGAAACCACTTGAAATGGCTCAGGTATCGAGTTATGTGCTTCAATTTCAAGGTACGGAACCAGCCAATCCGAAAGCCGCGGAAGGTGACTTATGGGTCGATGAAAATACCGGTCAAGAAGCCCTGCCCCAAAAGGCCCAGGATTCAACCGCCATCGCAAACGATTCCACGACCGTGGTAATGAAATGACCAAATGACAAGGGCAAGATTGACGCAATGGATAGTGTTGCGTAAAGTGAACGCAATCAGCAGTGGATGATAGTCCATCGGGAAGGTTTAAATGGCAACTCGTAAATGGCACAGGACCAAGAAAATTTTAGGGATTCGATCGGCACGATCAGTGAGGAAGGCAAACGGGCTTGGGTTTTTCCAAAAAAACCCAGTGGTAGGCTATATGAATACCGCAAATATGTCAGCTATTTTTTGTTGGCATTCCTTTTCGCGTCACCCTTTGTAAAGATCAACGGCAACCAATTTCTAATGTTCAATGTACTTGAACGCCGTTTCAATATTTTCGGATTTCCATTTTGGCCGCAAGACTTTCATTTGTTCGTGATCTCGATGATCATCGGGGTCATTTTTGTGGCTTTGTTTACGGTGGCTTTCGGGCGCATTTTTTGCGGGTGGATGTGCCCCCAGACGATTTTTATGGAAATGGTATTCAGGAGGATCGAATACTGGATCGATGGGGACAGGGGTGCCCAAATCAAACTCGATCGGCAGGCCTGGAACGGGGAGAAAATAAGAAAGCGCGTCATCAAATGGGTCATTTTCTTCATCATTTCGTTTTTGATCGCGAATATTTTCCTGGCCTATCTCATCGGTAGCGATACCCTCATCCGATATGTTACCGAAGGCCCTATGAATCACTTAAGCACCCTGGTCTCCCTTTTCATATTCACGGGAGTATTTTATTTCGTGTTCGCATGGTTCAGGGAGCAGGTCTGCATTATCGCTTGTCCCTACGGCAGGATGCAAGGGGTATTGCTCGATAATAAATCGATTGTCGTGGCATACGACCACAAGCGGGGGGAAGCGGAAAAAGGGCGTAAAAAATTTAGGAAGGATGAAGACAGGCAGGCATTGGGGTTCGGCGATTGCATCGATTGTTTTCAATGTGTCAATGTTTGCCCTACGGGAATCGATATCCGCAACGGAACACAGCTCGAGTGTGTCAACTGTACCGCCTGTATCGACGAATGCGACACGATCATGGAAAAGGTACATCTGCCCAAGGGTTTGATACGCTATGCCAGTGAGGATGAAATCGTTAAAAAGGAAAAATTCAGATTTACACCAAGACTTAAGGGTTATACTGCCGTTTTGTTCATCCTGACCGGGGTGTTGGTCGGGATGCTTTTTCTAAGAAACGATTTAGAGGCCAATATTTTAAGGTTGCCGGGGCAGTTGTATGAACACAAGGGCGACAATATGATCAGCAATGTGTTTACCTATAAACTGATCAACAAAACGACCAATGATGTGGAGGATGTGAGCTTTAAACTTTTGTCACACCCCGGTAATATCAACATGGTGCGACATGAGCATTTCAAGGTACCCGCCCAAAAATTGGCCGAAGGCACAATATTCATAGAAATCAATAATGCTGCATTGAAGGGCGACAAGGACAATTTGAAAATAGGGGTGTACAGCGGTGACAAACTCATTGAGACCACGACCGCCCGCTTTTTGGCACCAAGAAGTTATAAATAACGGCATGCCATCAATAAAAGTGCAGAATTGGGGGAGAGATGCCGGAACAACCTGAAGGCAGGGAAGTCCCGGATTCAATAAATTTTAAAACAACAGTATGAAGATCAATTGGGGAACGGGTATTGTAATCGCATTTATCGCCTTTATTGGCTTTATCCTATTTTTTGTGGTTCGTATGAGTACCGATGATCGGGCCAATCACGACCTGGTCACGGAAGACTATTATAAGGCCGAATTGGGCTACCAGAAGGAAATAGATGCGGAGAACAATGCGAACAAGAATTCCAGGAACATCAACATTGAAAAGACCGCCGAAGGTTTACTGCTCAAATTTCCGGAAGGAATCGAATTTGGGAAAGTAAAAGGAACGGTGTCCCTATACAGACCGTCCAATAAACACTTGGATTTCGACTTTCCTATAAGTCTTTCCAATGCACATTTGCTCATACCTGACAAACGTTTGTTGGATGGTCGCTGGGACATCAGGGTATCCTGGGAATATGCGGATGAAAATTATTTGCGAAAAGAGAGTATCACTTATTGATGAATGCCATGTTGATTTCTGCCGTTTTGTTGGGCCTTACGGGAAGTTTCCACTGTGTGGGGATGTGCGGTCCCATTGCCTTTATGCTACCGGTAGACAGGACCGATAACCTCAAGAAGTTCGGTCAGGTTTTCATCTATCACTTGGGCAGATTATTGGCCTACGGCATCATTGGATTGGTCTTTGGAATATTGGGAAAGGGATTGTACCTCTTTGGCATCCAACAAAAATTATCGATCATCATCGGCATTGTCATGGTGGTCATCGTCATGATCCCCTATAAAATTTTCAACCGATATAATTTTTCAAGACCCATTATGGGGCTCATTTCCAAAGTAAAGAACCAGTTGGGCCTTGCCCTGAAAAAGCAGGGCCCCGATACCTTTCTGAGCATCGGTTTTTTAAATGGTTTTTTGCCCTGTGGGTTGGTGTATATGGGACTTTTGGGCGCTTTGGGCATGGGCGATGCGCTTAAGGGCATGCTTTTCATGGTACTTTTCGGACTGGGTACGATCCCTTTGATGACCTCCGCGATATATTTCAGCGGTATGCTGAAATCTAAGGCGAAGCGGCGTTTACAACGGTTGGTTCCCGTCTTCGTGGTGATTGTGGGCATGTTGTTCATTGTACGCGGCCTAGGACTGGGCATCCCTTATCTGTCACCAAAACCGGTACAGACTTTGGTTTCGGCCCAAATGGAATGCCATGACTGAATTGCAGTTTGATCGGAATTGGTTAATTTTAACCTTGAATATAATGACACATTGAGGATGAGGATTTCCTTGGGCATATGGTCGGGCATTTATTTGTTTCAGCTCTTCGTAATACTTGGTTGCAGGGAGCAACCCAAGGTCACTTCCTCTGCGGAAAACGAACCCAAGGGCATAGAGAACGTTGCCTATCAATGGGGTCAAATGGCCTTGAAAGCCACCGCCAACGACACCGAACGTTTTAGGCCCAGGCCAACGATCACCTCCAGGTACCTGGGATTGATTTTTATCTCCATTTACGATGCTTGGTCCAGATACGATGAACATGCCATTCCGGTATATTTGAGCGGTGTGGAACGCAGACCTTTGGCCGAACAAAAGCTGGCCAATAAGGAAGTCGCCATAAGCTATGCCGCTTATGGTGCCATGATGGAATATTACTATTCCGACAAGGAACTGTTCAGGAATTTCATGACCGGATTGGGCCTAGATCCGGACAATCGGTCATTGGACCCGAGTACACCGGAAGGAATCGGCAACCTGGCAGCACGGGCGGTGATCGAGGCCAGGAAGCAAGACGGTTCCAACCAATATGGAGCGGAGAAGGGCTCCGACGGCACCCCTTATTTTGATTATACCGACTATCGGCCCATCAATTCACCGGATGAAAATGTGGATGGCAACCGCTGGCAGCCTAAATATTTTTCAGACGGAAAGGGAGGAAAATATGCCCCTGGCTGCCTGACACCATTTTGGCACAAGGTAAAGCCCGTCGCCCTAAGGTCGGCAGACCAGTTCCGGCCAGGTCCCCCGCCCATGATCGGTTCGGAACAGCTCGAAAGGGAAGTTAAAGAGGTCATCGATCTGCAGGCGCAGCTGACCGACGAACAAAAGGCCCTTGTAGAATTTATGCGCGACGGACCACAATCGGTACAACAGGCGGGGCATTGGCTCAAGTTCTCTCAGGACGTATCGCGACGCGACAACCATACCTTGGATGAGGACGTTAAAATGTATTTTTTGACCGAGATCACCGCCATGGACGCGTTCATCGCTTCCTGGGATGCCAAGATGTTTTACGACTATGCAAGGCCCTATGCCTTGGTGCACCATTATTATCAAGACCAGATCATCAAGGCATGGGGAGGGCCGGAGCAGGGAATGGTCGATTTGAAAGGGGAGGAGTGGCGGCCCTATTCACCGGAAGAATTCCTATGTCCGCCTTTTCCAAGCTATGTTTCAGGACATAGCACCATCAGCGGGGCCTGTGGGGAAGCATTGCGGCTTTTCAAGGGCAACGACTTTTTTGGCGAGGAAGTGCGGTTGGTACCGGGTGCGCTCACCGAGCCGAACCATCTTGGGGAGCCTGTTATCCTCAAATTCCCAACTTTCACCGAAACCGCGAACATGGCCGGCATGTCGCGGGTGATGGGCGGCTACCATATTCAAGCGGATAACGTGGCCGGCCTGCAATTGGGCCGAGATGTGGCAAGTGCCACATGGGCCTTTTATCAGCATCACATTGGCATTAATTGAACAATAATCAAAAATGAAATGCCTAAGTCTACCAAACAAGATATCAAAAATAGGGAGGACATAAACTTGCTGGTGGACTCATTTTATACCAAAATTCGCAAGGATGCCGTGTTGGGTCCCATCTTTAACCAGATCGTTACCGATTGGGAACCTCATTTGGAATTGTTGACCGATTTTTGGGAAACCCAGCTTTTCTTGAAAAGGAAATATTTTGGGAATCCGGTCACCGCGCACCAAGAAGTCGATGACAAAATGCAGCATACGATCACCCCAGAGCACTTTGGCTTATGGATGAACCATTGGTTCGCCACGATCGACGAACTTTTCGAAGGAGAGACCGCATATATTGCAAAAAACAGGGCACAGAAGATGTCGACCATGTTGTATTTAAAGATCTATGAACATAGAAAGGAAGGCTAAAAATCTTTGCGTTTGGCCTTATAGGCCAGTCTCCACAATGGCAAAACGGTCCATATCAACAACATCGCCATGGAAACCATCAAGCCATGATCGGTGCCGAAGAATTGCTTGAAAATGGCCCCCGTATACCCCATCAATGCTGAAATGTCGAGTTTTAGGAGGATGAGCGTTCTCGAAAGATCGATCGGATTGAACATGGTGGCCACCAAGGAATAGGAGTCCAACGGATATTCCTCAAAAACGATGAGCGACATCAAAAAAAGGCCATCGTAGACCACCGCCAAAAAAAGCCAGAGCAAAACGGCATACCCGAATCCCTTGATTTTGTTCTCGTTGGACAAGGCGATGTTAAAGGCCAGGGCCGTAAAAATCATCGTAAGGAATGCCCCGATGATCAAGAGCAGTGAAAAATCCCAGATCGCGTTGCTTTTCAAAAGTCCGTACAGCATAAAAGGAATGCCCAACCCCAAGGTCAAGCTCAAGGTCAGCGAGCCGGCGACCCCAAAATATTGGCCCAAAAATATCGATGATCTTTTGAGGGGCTGTGCCAATAAAAGTTCGGTGAATTCTTTGGAATTGTAGAAATACATGACCCCGAAGATGGTGCCTATCAGGGGCACCAGTACGATGATCACGTTCATGAGGGTAATCACCGCTTTGGATAGATCGTTGTTCAAGAACAACAGCATAAAGCCTAAGGCCAGATAAAACAAGAAGTACACATAGCTCCAACGGCTACGGATCAGGTCATAGAAACTGTATTTCAAGATCTTAAGCATCGGCGGGTGTTGTTGCTATGGCGGCAATGGCATGTTCGAAATCGGATTGTCCGGTTTTCTTCATCAAGGCTTGCTTGGTACCCCTGAAATATATTTTACCTTCCAACAGATACACGATTTCGTCGGCCATCTCTTCTACGAATTGCATGATATGCGAGGTCACCAGAAAGGTTTTGCCCTTGTTCTTTTCCACCACGATCAGGTCTTTTAGGCGGAGCAGGGAGGCGGGATCCAGGCCATTGGTGGGCTCATCCAAAATAATGAGAGGGCTATCGAACATAAAGGCCAGTACAATATTTACCTTTTGTTTGGTGCCGCCCGATAGGGTGCCCAATTTTTTGTCCAAAAATGTTCCGAGACCAAACATTTCAATGAGTTTATCGGCCTCGCTCGGTTTCTGTCTCAGGTCCTGTATCATACGGATCAGTTCCTTGACTTTAAGATTGCCGGGAAAGTTCGCGATTTGTGGGAGATAATCGATATTTTGCCGGTATTTCCAATTTTTTCGGATCGATTTTCCGTCCACCATAATGGTGCCGCTGTTTGGCACCACCATGCCCAAAATACTTTTGATCAAAGTCGTTTTTCCCGAACCGTTCGGCCCCAAGATGGCAAATATACCACCCCCATCGATCATAAGGTCTACCACGGAAAGCACTTCGTTCTTGCCGAATTTTTTATGCAGGTTTTCGATCTTGATCATAGGAGCCTTTTCATGAGCGGATTGGCATCGAACAGTTTGTCCGGGGTAAATACCGGGGAGACTTTTTCCGAAAAATCAATAATATCCATAAAGAGACTTCTGAGCAGTATAATGGTTTCCGGGGTACGGTTCACAATATAGGAAAACAATTTCACGGGGCGATAGGGAACATCCCCTGTTCCGTTTTTATCAAGGTCGTAGCCGGTATAACCGCTCCAAAAATTTTGATCGAATAGATTGTCGTTCAGCTTGCTGTTATACGATAGGTCGAAGGAGTTGTACAAAAAATTGTTGTTTTTGAAAACGTTTTCATAGCAGGCACCCCTTACCTTAACGGCCCAACCATTGTTGATGAAGTCGTTGTTGGTATACTGAAGTCGGTTGGATCCTTCTACGGTAATGCCTACACTGTTATCCTCAAAAGTGTTCCCAACGATTTCCGCATCGTTGATCTCTTTTAAAAGGAGGCCATAAGAGTTGGTGCCCCAATTTTTCCGGAAGTTGTTGTTGCGCATTTTTATTTGCTTCGAGAACATCACGGCCACACCCGAACCGTTGTTTTCGAAAGTATTGTTCTCGTAAACATCGTTATTGGAGAACATGAAGTGAAGTCCGTAGCGCACATTCTTGGTACTGATGTTGTTTATAATGTTGATATGGTCCGAGAATTCAAGGTAGATGCCGTCCCTTACCTTTTGAACCGTATTTTCAACCACTTCGATATTTTGGCAATACCACAATTGAATCCCATTGCCAGAATTGAATTCCTCTTCCGCATCCCCTAAAATTCGGTTGCGGTATACCCGGCCATGCTGTGCTTTTTCCAGATAAATGCCAAAGAAAAGTTTTTCCAATACCATGTTCTGAATCAAAAAATCCTTGCTTTTGATGACCCGTATCGCCGCAAAATCCCTGGTGTAACTGGTGCCGACGTTGATGATTTTTAAGCCATCGACCGTTACTTGATCGGAAACGATGGTGATCACCTCTCCCTGGTCTTCCCCGTCGACCAACGGTTGGTCCTCGCCCAATAAGGTCAGGGGCTTATCCAAGAGGATGTTGAATTCTTTATAGGTTCCCTTTTTGATCAGAACCGTGTCGTAGGCCGAGGCAGCGGCAACGCCTTCTTTGATCAATTTAATGGGACAACTGGGGCAGACTTCAATAGTTTTGCCCCAAAGGGCATTTGCTGTCAAGAGCATTACGGTCAGAAGTAGAAGGCGAGGACTTCCCATTAACGAATGATTAAGAATTTGCTATCGGAAAGGGCTTCTACCCAATGGGGCGTTTCCTTGGGAAAGCTGAAATGCTGCTGTGTTTTTAGGTGGAATTCCTTTTGATCGATATGAAAGTTGATATTGCCTTCCAAAACGATCAATTGGGCCTCGGTAGGGGAGCTATGTTCCGGAAAAATGTTCCCTTTTTTAAGCGTAATGCCCAAGATTTCGTAGGCATCGGTCTTTGCCATTTTCAAAACCTTTAGTGACTGGTATTGTTGTTCCTTGAATCGGTCGCTGATTTCGTGCATAGTCGCGTCTTGTATAAAGCTTTGAATTTATTGACTGCTGCTGTTTATTTAAACCGTTCCTGCAGCTCATTCCAGCTGAACAGTTCACCCGGATTTCCGCTTTCGGCCATTACTGCCTCTTCTTTGTTGGAAAAAGCGGAAAGGAACCCTCCCATGGGGCTGGGAATCGCATTGCTGATGAGGAAGGTTGAATGCGTCGCGTCGACCAATACGCCCGGATCATTATAATCGGCCACCATAAACAGCGCAATTTGGGACAGTTCTTCTTCCTTTAGCTGGTTCATCATGCATTCGATCGAATCGAATTTATACACCTTCCCTTTTTTGGTGACAAATTCTGCGGCATGTTGCTGGTCAACGATGGTCATACTACAGAAATGACATCCATCGGTGCCATAGTCAATGGGTTCCGGAGCCACCTTGCAGGAGATGGACGTAACGAAGAAGGCGATGGACATTAAATAAGAGGCAACTGATTTCATGGTGCTACCTTAGAGGTTATCTTCTTTTTTTCTTTTTTGCCGACCCAGTAGGCAACAAAACCAAGGCCCATACCCAAAGCCAAACAATAGGCCCCAAGTTGGGGGTATGAATGTGCCTTAAAGTTCAGGATATTTTTTGTCCCGAACAAGGGAGGCTGAAAACCCATTACCGATCCATCGGGGTTGGTGAATTTCATGATGGCCTTTGGGTCAAGGTCATGGCCATAATCGTGCTCCCATAAATAAAAGTCGTACAATCCTGCAGCACTTAAGACCACCATCATTATGAACCAATAAAGGAACCATTTGTGATTGGCTTTGATTGCGATGAAGAGTCCAATGATGGTCGTGGTGATGATACCGATCGGAAATATCTTGAATTCCGGAATGGCTTCAGGTATAAACTTCATCCCTACATAATGGTTCATCAGGTTGATGTTCTTGATATCGTGAGGGTGGGCATCCGCAAAATCGTTGATATAGATGTCCATGCCGAGAGGAATGGGGTATTGTGGGGCTTCCAAGGTAATGTTCCACAAAGGGAAAACGAAAAGCAATAATGGCAATAGGGCGCCTAACAACATCAAAATCCGGGATTTTTTCATTGGGTAACGATTACTTGATTAAAAAGCGGGAAGGTCTTGAAACACAACCCGCTTTTGAGTTTATAAAAAATGGACCAATTCGATCATTCCCCTAAAGTCCAGGTGAGATCCAGGTTCGAATTCTCCGGTGACACGCGAACATAGCCCTGCATTTCCTGATGCAGTGCCGAACAAAAATCGGTGCAATAGAAGGGCCATACCCCGACCTGCTTAGGCTCCCATACAAAGGTTTCGGTTTGCCCGGGCATGATCAGCAGTTCCGAAGTATTGGCGCCGATGATACTTACCCCGTGGGGCACATCGTAATCTTGTTCCAGGTTGGTCACATGAAAATAGACCTTGTCGCCCACCTTTACGCCCTCTATGTTATCGGGGTTAAAATGGCTTCGTATCATGGTCATGTAAACGTGCACCTCTTTTCCATTTCGCTCCACTTTCACATTGGCATCCGAGGTGGTGGCATATTTATGTTTGTTGTCGGTGAGGTTAAAGATTTTCCTGGATCTTTCCTTAACGATATCGGCGGCAATGCCCGCGGCGTAATGTGGTTCGCCAATCGTCGGGAAATCCAACAACAACTCCATTTTCTCGCCGCTAATATCATATAACTGGGCAGACTGCGTCACTTCCGGACCGGTGGGCAAATAACGGTCTTTGGTAATCTTGTTCATGGCGATCAAATATTTGCCGAAGGGTTTCCTGGAATTGCCACCTGGTACCATTAAATGGCCCACGGAATAAAAACATGGCTGCCTGTCAACGACTTCCCAAGTGCCCACTTTCCATTTGACCACCTCAGAGGAGATGAAGAAAGTGGTATAGGCATTGCCTTCCGCATCAAATTCGGTATGTAGTGGTCCCAATCCGCCACTGTTCACCGTACCGGCCAAAACATCCTCGAATTTCAATATGGGTATTCCGTAGGCATCACCATCAAATTTCTTGTTTTCTATGGCACTTAGCATTTTGCTAAAGGAATGCACGGTCAGATCTGCGGATAATTTTCCGGCACCAACAATATACTCCCCAGTGGGATCTACATCACATCCATGCGGCGATTTTGGTGTCGGAAGATAAAATATAGCTCCGGGAACATCGACGGGATTCACCACCAAAACCTCTTTTTTCATGGTGGAGGTAGCGGTATGGGTATCATCGTCGTATACGTTGTGGGCGTAATTTGCCGGCATTTTGGTGCCACCGCCCCCTTTCACATATTCTTCTATTTTTTTCCAGTTCACCGCGGCGATGAAGTCTTTGTCATTTTGTGAGGCATTCACTTCCAAGAGCGAATTGGCTTCCTCGGTATTATAAGTGGTAAAGAAAAACCAGCCATGCGACTTACCGCGACCTGGATGGGACAGGTCATAATCAAATCCGGGCATCAGCAATTGAAACTCAATGTTCATGCGACCATCTTCCGGAGCCACGCTGATAAATGACAGGGCGCCCTTAAAGTTGCCTTTATATTCATTTATGGGCATATCGCGCTGGGGCACCGGGACCGAAAAACGGGTTCCGGCAACAACGTATTCGGTGTTTTCGGTTACGAAGGCGCTGCTATGGTTCCCCGCACTGTTGGGAATTTCAATAATTTCGGTGGTTTCGAAAACGGTGAGGTCGACCTTTGCGATACGCGGGGTATTGTTCCCGTTGATGAACACATAGCGGCCATCGAGTTCCCCATTGGTCTGGGAAATATCGGGGTGGTGCGCATCATCCCAAGGTACAAAACCGTGGGAGGTGTTGAGCATGGGTTTGGTTTCCTCATTGTAGCCCCAAGCTTTCTCGGCATCTTGCGAGAAAACAGGTATTACCTTGAAAAGCCTTCCCGAGGGAAGTCCGTAAACCGATAATTGTCCACTGAAACCGCCGGAGATAAAGGCGTAAAATTCGTCGTGTTCCCCCGGGGCCACATAGACCCGTTCCGCGGCATTGGAAGACAAAGCCCCATTGGTGGTCTTACTTTTAGGTTGGCAACCTATAAGGCTCAGCCCTATACAGGTAAATAATAAAAAACTTAGCTTTTTCATTTGTTATATTTTATACTTTTCAGTGGTTTTTACTTTTATTGGGATGGAGGCAAGATGACCTTGTCAACGACATGAACAATGCCGTTTCCTGCAGGGATACTGGCTACGATTTTGGCACCCCCGACGAAAACATCGTCACCGATGACTTCGACGGTGGTATTTTGGTTGTCGGCCTGCCCCAGTTTTTTGAATTTCTTCAAAAAATCCTTACTGTAATTTCCCGGGGTCACGTGGTGCTTCAGGATATTGGCCAGGGCTTCCTTGTTTTCAGGTTTCAAAAGGTTTTCCACCGTTCCTGCGGGCAAGCCATCGAAAGCCTCGTTGGTAGGGGCAAAGACCATCAAAGGCCCCGTATTGACCAATACGTTCTCCAATTCGGCGGCTTGCACCGCGGCGACCAATGTGGTATGATCGGGAGAGGATATGGCGATGGAGAGGACCGTGGGCCTGGATACATCATCTTCGATAAAAGCTTGTCCCTGTTTGTGGGTATCCGTTGATACGGCTTCTGAAGATGCGGCTGCGGCCGGACTTGTTTTGGTCTCGTTTTTACAGCTGACCAAGATTACCATTAGGCCAGCAGCACCCAATAGAATTTTGATTTTGTGGGTTGTTTTCATATAATTGGTTTTTATAGTGTTCTAAAATACTCGAGTACGGCTCTGGCCTGAGCTTCGGTCAGCCCTTGGTTCGCCATGGGCGAGCTATTGAATTCTTGTAAGAGATCCCTGGCCAAGGGATCTTCCTTTACCATGATATCGGGATTCAAGATCATGTTCATCACCCATTCGGGACTGCGCCTTTGCAGTATGTTGTTCGGTGCCGGGCCGATGAACTTTTTGCCGATCCTGTGACAGGCCATGCACATTTGATCGAAAACCGTCTTACCTTCAGTGGCCATGGCTTGATCAATTTCCGCATTCAAGGTCACCGATTTGATCGGTCCCACGCCTTTGTTCGATAGATTGATTCGTTCAGAGGGCTTCACGGTATTGGTTTCCACCACCTCGATCTTTTGTTCGGTGGCAGATTTTTGCCTTTCCACACTGAATCCTTCTTTTTTGGTCTCCTTTTCACCACAGCTGAGGAGCAGTAGGGAAAAAAGTATCAATAAATAACAATTTTTCATTTTCATTTTGTTGGGTTGTTTTAAATTTTGAACCAAAAGTAGGCTTGGGCAATAAAAAAAAATATGATAATTATCATAATAAAAGATAAAAGGGTCTTTTAATATTTATCTATATTTGTGGGCAAAATTGAAACATGCTTTCCAATTCTTCCAAATACGCCCTAAAAGCGGTACTGTATCTTGCGGTACATGCGAACGCCGAGAATAAAATTGGGGCCAAGGACCTGGGGCAGCCCATTAATGTTCCAAAAGCCTACCTGTCCAAGTTATTGCAGGAGTTGAGCAGGCATCGGCTCGTAACATCCGCCAAGGGCCCGCATGGCGGATTTTATTTAAGCGAGGAGAACCTGAAGGTGCACCTAATCGATATCATCAACGTTTTGGATGGGGAGGATCGATTGACTTCCTGTATGCTCAGTTTGGAGAAATGCCATGCCGACCATCCATGTCCGATACATAAACTATTGGGCAATACCAAGACCAATTTCTTGCACCGATTGGAGAATACCACTGTGGCCGATTTGGTTTCGGACATTGAAAAGGGCATCTCATTTTTGCCCCTTTAATCCAATGGCTTGGCGCACTGCGATAAAAAGCTAGGGAATCCTGCCCAAATAAAAAGGGGCGGTATGACCCATCCCCTTTTTTGAAGTATTTTATTCTAGACGGTAGTTTTATATCTTAAAGGTCACCACCGGAATTTTAGAGTGGTTGGCAATGTCCTCACCGATACTGCCCATAAAAAAGTGGGAAAGGCCCTTTCTTCCATGGGTAGGTATGCCTATGGCATCGGCATTATTGGCCATGCTGTAATTCAGGATGCCGCTTTCCACGGTATAGTCGTTGTAAATCTTAACTTCCTTGCCGACTTTGGCCTTCATCAAGAAATGATTGATGCGTTCATAGGCATCCTTGGTGCTCAGAAAATCATCTCCAGGGGTGTTGATATAGACAAGGTCGAGTGTTGCCGACATCATTTCGGCAAAGGCCTTGGCCTTTTGAAAAGCGACGATGCCCTCTTCCTTGAAATCACTCGCGAACACAAAATGATCCACTTTAAATTCTTTGAGATCTTCTTTGATCACGAGCACCGGAATGTCTGCATTACGCACTACTTTCTCAGCGTTGGAACCCACAAATATCTCCTTCAGGCCATCGCTGCCATGAGACCCCATGACCACTAGGTCGGCACCATGCTGTTCGGCTACGTCGTTGACCTCGCTGAACACTTTGAAATGTTTGATGATCGGGGTCACGGTAATGCCCTTGAGGTAGGGCTTGTTCAAAAATTCATTGAATTTCTTTTCCGCCATTTTGAGCAGGAACACCGTTTGTTCGGGATGGAAACCCTCGGAAGATGAAATAATGGCCTGGTTCAGCTCGAGCATATGGAGCGCCAAGATTTCTGATTGATGCTTTTTGGCCAGGGAAGCGGCCACTTTCAAGGCGTATTCGCTTTGTTCTGAAAAATCGACAGGCACAATTATTTTTTTCATGGGTAAGGGTTTAAGGTTGCGAATGATTAAATGGTCATCGAAAACAATTGAGTTTCCGGTGATCTTCTTTGTAATAGAACGTCAAAAGCCATACAGATATTTCGAATGAAAGGACGACCTTTTTGGGTAACCCGAATCTGGAAGGGTGTTATTTCCACCAATCCATCGTGTTCCACTTCCTTTAATTTTTCCAATATGTTCCCCAAATCGGAAAATTTTTCCGCTTCATGATGCCAAGAGGTTTCAAAACGGCACATCAGGTTCAGTATATGTTGCCTGATCGTCCGATCTTCTTCCGTAAGGATATGCCCTCTATAAATGGGGATGATATCATTGGCGACCAGATGCTGATATTCCTCCAAGCCCTTTACGTTCTGTGCAAAACTGTACCAACTATCGCTGATACTGGAAGGCCCAAGGCCGATCATCAGTTGCGTTTTGGAGGCCGTATAACCCATAAAATTTCGATGTAAACGCTTGGTCTCCATCGATTTGTAAAGGTCATCGGTTTTAAGGGCGAAGTGATCCATTCCAATTTCATGATAGCCCGCTTGGGCCAGCAATGCTTTACCGGTTTCGTATTGTTTTCGTTTTTCATCGGCGGAGGGAAGATTGGAATCGTTGAACCCCCTTTGGCCATTTCCTTTTAACCAGGGTACATGGGCATAGCTGTAAAAAGCCAGCCTGTCGGGCATCAATTGCTTGGTTTTGGAAATGGTTTCTTTGATATGGTCGAGGGTTTGGAATGGTAGTCCGAAGATGATGTCGTGCCCCACTGATGTATAACCGATTTTCCGGGCTTGTTCGGTAACTTTTTTCACCGCCTCAAAGGTTTGTTTTCTATTGATGGCGTGCTGCACGGTTTCATTGTAGTCCTGGACCCCAAAGCTCACCCTTGTGAACCCAAGATCATATAAGGTCTGTAAATGGTCGCCGGTGGTATTGTTGGGATGGCCCTCAAAACTGAATTCGAAGTCCAACGCCCGATCGGCCCGCTTAAAAATTCCATCAACAAGGACAGCGAGGTGCCCAGCCGAAAAAAAGGTGGGTGTGCCGCCGCCCAAATGTAATTCCTTAATGATAGGTCTTCCCTTGAATAGTTCGCAATACAGCTTCCATTCCTGCAGTACGGAGTCGATATAGGGTTTTTCCATATCATGCCGCTTGGTGATGCGTTTATGGCAGCCGCAAAAAGTGCACATGCTCTCACAAAACGGCAAATGGAGGTAAAGGCTGATGCCTTCCGCAGTATTGCTTTCCCCAAAACTTTGCTGAAGGGTCGCTTTCCATGCCTTTCCGGAAAAGGTATCCATGTTCCAATAAGGCACCGTAGGGTAACTTGTATATCGCGGCCCTGGAACATTATACTTTTGGATGAGGGTACACATGGGAATACAGTTGATTTCCACAAAATTAGGCCTCACAGTTAGCGCAGACTATGATAAAAGTCATATTCCCCATTTTGAAAACAGCCCCGGTGGAGGCAGATAGGGTGTTATGGCTTGCCAGCTGCCAACAAAGGACATTTGTTCATGGCCCCTTCGGTTCGTGGCGAAGTGAAATCATCCATTGCCATAAATGTCTTTGAGGCGCTGTTCTTGTCCAAATTCATCCCTGACCATAAGATCGTATCGAATA
>JBATHI010000421.1:0-1662 GCA_049666645.1 Flavobacteriaceae bacterium
TCTCATCAACCCCCAATTTATCAACAATGATAGCTTTAACTCTTGATGCAATGTCTGACATAATTATTTTGGTTTTAAAAATTTAAATTGTTGGCAAAAATAAAAAACTTTGGTGTAATAACACCATTTGTCATCAAAATGTATCGTAATTTAATAAAATTAAAGACAGGAGTGCTATTTTCGCCCAAGAAATAATCATTCCATAAAAATGGAAGACTTTCCCAAAAAAAAAATCATATTGTTTGCCTCCGGTTCAGGAACCAATGTGGAAAACATTGTCCGCTATTTCCAAGCCCGTCCGAACATCGCCATTGCCACCGTGCTCACCAATAATCGGGAAGCAAAAGTCATTGAACGTTGTAATGCTTTGAATATAAGTATTTTATACTTTAACAGATACGCCTTCTCGTCATCCGATGTGGTCCTAAAACTGCTCAAGGCCCTCGAACCGGACCTGATTGTTTTAGCGGGTTTTCTTCTCAAAGTGCCCGCAAATCTCATAGAACATTTTCCAAAAAAAATCATCAATATCCACCCTGCACTCCTGCCCAAATATGGAGGAAAAGGCATGTACGGCAGCCATGTGCACGAGGCAGTAGCGCGAAACAATGACACCGAAACCGGGATTACGGTACACTATGTGAACGAAAATTATGATGAAGGCGCCATTATTTTTCAAAAAAGCATATCCGTAACGACTGCCGACAATGCCTCGGCGATTGCAGAAAAAGTACATCGGTTGGAATATGAATACTATCCAAAAGTGATCGAAAAGTTGTTAATGGGATCCTAATGGCCAAAAAAGAAAAATTTTATACCGTCTGGAAGGGGAAAAGACCCGGCATCTATACAAAATGGGACGATTGCAAGGCCGCCATTGAGGGCTATAAAGGCGCACAGTACAAGTCATTTTCTACCTTTGATATGGCCAAAAAAGCCTATAACGGCAATTATGAGGATTACAAAGGGAAGCAGAAAGGGACGGCCACACTCTCCCCCTCGGAAATCTTAAAATATGGAACGCCCAATTACCATTCGATAGCCGTCGACGCAGCCTCCAGTGGCAACCCTGGCATCATGGAATATCGTGGTGTCGACACCAAAACGGGAAAAGTGCTCTTCAAACAAGGCCCCTTTGCGCAGGGCACCAACAATATTGGGGAATTTTTGGCCATTGTGCACGGACTGGCTTATCTGAAAGAACGCAATAGCGACCGAATCATCTATACCGACTCCCGTACCGCAATCAGCTGGGTCCGCAAAAAAATGTGCAACACCAAGCTTCAGGAAACCGTTAAAAACAAGATGCTTTTTGATTTGGTACGCCGAGCGATCCTATGGTTGAAATCCAATTCCCACAATACCCCCATAGTGAAATGGGAGACCAAAGCTTGGGGGGAAATCCCTGCGGATTTTGGCAGAAAGTAAGATTCTTGATCAGGAATGGGGGCAAATAATCCCATGAGGCATTGAAATTCAAAATTAGATGTTAAGGGACTTCTTGATTGGAAAACCAAAACAGTATATTTGCAGCAAATTTCAACTGGGATGGGCAAACTTTTAATCGTGGGCACCGTGGCATTCGATGCCATTGAGACCCCATTTGGAAAAACGGACAAGATTTTGGGCGGTGCGGCCACCTTTATCGGTATGGCGGCTTCC
>JBATHI010000422.1:0-4953 GCA_049666645.1 Flavobacteriaceae bacterium
AGTCGGTATCATAGAAGGTCACGGGATATTTTTGCCATTTGCCGTCTGCTTTTTCCTGTACGGTCACCAAGCGGGTATGTTTCTCGTCGGGGAGGTAAATCCAGGTATCGTGCATGCCCAGCGGCTCAAAGAGACGGGTCCTTAAAAATTGATCGAAGGGCATCCCGGAAACCACTTCAATGAAATAGCCCAGCACATCGAGGCCTTCGCTATAGGTAAATTTTTCTCCGGGATTGTGGTGCAGGGGGAGCTGGGCCAGCTTTTTCACGCTTTCGCCAATGCTGATGTTTTCGGTGGTGAACAGGTCGGTGATGCCCGCTTTTGCGTAGATTTTTTTGAAACGTTCGTCCCCATCGATCACCCCGTATCCGATGCCCGAAGTATGGGTGATCAGATGTCGTATGGTGATCTGGTTTTCGGCCGGTTTAGCGGTATACGTGCCGTCGCTTTCGTTGTAGGTATCGAGAATTTGGGCCTCCTTGAATTCGGGGATGTACTTGGAGATGGGATCGTCGAGGCGAAACCGCCCCTCTTCCCATAACATCATCACGGCGGTCGAGGTGATGGCTTTGGTCTGTGAGGCGATCCTAAAGATCGTGCCCTGTTCCATGGGTTTGTTGCTGCCGTTATCGGCCATGCCATAGGCATTGAAAAATACGATTTTGCCGTTTCGGGCAATCAGGGCCACCGCTCCGGGAATCTGATCTTTGGCGATCACTTCCTTGAACATGGCATCGATCTTTGCCAATCTGTCTGCCGAAACACCCACTTCCGTTGCACTTGCCATGGAGAGTGGTGGAGACTGTTTTTGTGTGCTTGTCTGTGCGAGCAAAAAGAAGCTGAAAAGCGAAAGGAAGAGGGTAGAAAGAGTGGTTTTCATATTGGGTCGGTTTAAATTGATCAAATTGGTTGTAATGTTTTCATGGGCCAAGGGATGCCGTGAAAACACCTATTTAAAAATAACGATTTTTAAGTCAAGTATGAAATCGTTTTTGATGTCAGTTGAGGGTATGGCGCCTCTTAATCAATTTAGCGCATTCAAGATCAGCCAAACCAGATAAGCCACATAGAGTAAGATCAAAAACAGGCCTGAATTGCGCCCCAATTTCCATTTTTGGAAGACAAATAAAAAGAAAATACAGATGATGGTGGCCATGAGCAGCATGATGGAACTGGAAAGATTGGTGTTATCGACGATGATCTGATCTTGGAAGAATACCAACATTATGACCCATGGTAAACCAAGTCCTATAAGAATATCAAAGATATTGGAACCGATGGCATTGCTTATGGCCATATCGCCCCGACCTTCTTTGGCTACGATCAGGGAAGATATGAGATCGGGGATGGAGGTGCCCGCGGCGAGTATGGTCAGTCCGATGATCACTTCCGGGACCCCTAGCTCGTGCGCAATTCCAATACCGCCCTCCACCAACAACCAACTGAGCGCGATGATCCAGCCGATGGATATAAAAAAGGTTAGGTAGTAGCGCTGTGGACCCGGAAAGGTCTTGTCCAAGATGAAAGTAAAGGCCATGGCCACTTTCTTGAGCCAGCGGTTTTCGGCTTCCTTGGTTTTCTCAACGATTTCCTCAAGATCCTTTTCTTCATACTTCAAGAGTTTTTTCCATTTGACAACGGCAAAAACATAGATAATGTAGATGGCAAGAAAGGTACCCGCTTCGAAAAGATCGATGCTTCCGTCACGAAAGGAAAACAGCAAAAGGACAATGGCAAATAGGTAAAAAACGGTGTCACGAATTACCGGTTGCCATAAAATATGGGCTTTTCTGATCACCAATGACCCCCCAATAATGACTAAAATATTAAAAATAGCCGAACCAACGATGGTTCCCGCACCCATGGCCCCATGATCTCCGGGACGCAACAAAGCCATTAAGGACACAAAAAGTTCGGGGGCACTGGTGCCTACCGCCATGAGCGTTGCGCCGGATGCTTCCGAGGAAAGGTTGAAGTTTTTGGCTATTTGGTCCAAGGAACTTACAAAATACTCGTCGCAAACCTTCATCAGAAGATAGAACGCCAAAAGAAGTGCAAGACTGTATAAAATGATCATGTCCTTGAATTATTGATGATTTGATTGTTTTGACAGCAGGAAGATATTAAAATGTCCTTATCCCAAGTACATTCGAAGCGTGCTTTTTATCCTCCTCCCATTGTGATGAAGCCAATATTTTTGTTTTCGTTACTGTGGATCGTTCGGGAAATGTAGCGAATTTTTTGCACGCTTTTTTTTGCAATGCAAAATAATCTGCAGTGGGCCATTGACCCTATTGGCCATGATATATCCGCGTCATTTATGGGGCGCGAAAAATGAATCAAAAATTCAATGGACAATGCGGGCTGTGCTACTTTCGGTAACCCGACGATAGCATTATGATTCATACACCTATCTACCGCCTACCATGGTCCCTTCGATTTTGATGTCGATGATGGAAGTAGGGTCTGTGTTGGAGGGATCCTTTTCAAACACGGCCAAATCGGCCCATTTACCTTTTTCCAGAGATCCTTTTATGCATTCTTCATAGGAAGCGTAAGCACCGTTGATCGTCCCCACTTTAATCGCTTCCTCCACCGAAATCTTTTGACCGGGTCCCCAGACATTTCCCGACATATCGGTTCTTGTAACGGTAGCTTGGATGGCCATCATCGGCTCGAAAGGGCCGGGGGGGTAATCGGAGGTCTGTGTCACATTGATGCCGGCATCCAGAAAGCTTTTGACGGCAAACCTATATTCCAATCCGAAGCTCTAAATTGAAATGCATTTAACGGTTCCGTTAATTCCACAACTTAATTTAACGGTATTAAAAATCGTTCCAAATTTCTCGATATTTTTTTTGAGCAGTTCGGCATTGATATCTGGCTGATGCGTATGGATCACCAATCGATATTCGATTTCATCCATTCTGGGCGGTTTTTCAAAACGCGTGGCGCTTACTTCAATAGTGGCGTCGATATATTGGAATTTCATCAGTTCAGAAAAACGCTCCACATTTTTAAGGATACAGGCAGCAAAGGAACTTAAGAACAATTCTGCCGGATTGGCGAAAGTGTCGACCGATTCCGCTGTAGTGCCAAATTTTATGAAGGTTTCTTTGATATGGATCACCGCATCGTCTTGAGAATACGCATTGGCTTTGATACTATATTTCATGCTATGGAACTTATTTAATCACCAGTTGTCAACCTCCCCAACCACCAAATACATTCGTCTTCGTAATATTTGAAATTAAATAGGATAAAGCCATCTACATCCAAAACATTGCAGATTGGATCGATGGAACCCGGCAGCTGAATCCGATATGTAATGCCTCATAGTCGTTGCACTCAATTCAGTTTTTTAAGGCTTCAAACACACTATTTTTCTCCAAAAACGACCAGTGCACTCGAGTCAATCGCAACAATGCCATCCGGATATTTGTTGTGTACGATTTCCAATACCTCATCTTTTATTTTCTGTTGCATTGCTTCATCTGCCTTGCCCAACGCTGCAACGAACGGTGCAGCTATTTCGGTCATCATAGACCAATATACCTCTGCCGTGCCACAATGCAATTTACCAACAACTTCTTTTTCGGAAGTCTTCTTAAAACCTGCTTTTTGCAATATATCCTGCAACAGTCCACTCTTGGAACAGCGAAACATCCCAGGGACCTCTTTTGAAGGTGCGGGCAATTGCAAATTTCTATTGATTGTTCCTCCAATTGCGGTCACCCAAAAATTTTTCTCCGGGCCATTCCAAACAGCGGTCGAGACTCTTCCGCCAGGTTTAAGCACACGAAACATTTCTTCGGCGGCCAATAGCATGTCTGGGAAAAACATAAAGCCAAAACGACAACTGATCGCGTCAAATGTATCGTCTGGAAAAGGAAGTTCGCAAACATCGCAAACTTTGAATTCGACATTGGCAATGCCTTTTTTGGAGGCATGGTCCTTTGCTATTTTCAGCATGTCTTCAGAAAGGTCGGTAAGCATCACTATTCCGCCTTGCAGTTTTGATGCAATGGTCAATCCCGGCTCTCCCGTTCCAGAAGCCACATCCAATACCATGGCACCCTCTTTTAGTTTGAGTTGCCGTATGATTTCATTTCCCATCGGCTTGATGAAATCCATTGTAAGGTCATCCCATTTTTTCCATCCAGGAGAAAATTTGTTCCATGATGCTCTTTGTTGCTCTCGGATCTCATGAAGTTGATGTTCCATTTTTTTTAGGTTGTTTTATGAAGTATTATAATGCCATCTGGCGGCTTTTGGATAAGAGTATGCAATAGGCTAAACATGGATCGTAATGAAAAGCACCATTAAAAATTAAAATTACGCTTTTTTTGAAGACCAAGACTATAATACTTCAAATTTAAAATACTGAAAAACAACATAATAAAAGTATACAAACGACTACAAACGGAAACAAACGAAAGTAATTATTTTCCAACCGAATACTTTTTGTTGCGGATTATATGTTTGTGGTGTCGGATCAAGGAGGTTCGATGGCATCAATTGTTTAACCTATAAAATATAGTAAAATGAACGCCATTAAAAACAGAGTACAGTTGATTGGAAACCTGGGCCAGGACCCGGAAATCGTAAACATGGAAAACGGGGGCAAACTTGCGAAATTTTCCATCGCTACCAGCGAAACCTACAAGAACGCCAAGGGCGAAAAAGTGGAGGATACCCAGTGGCACAATGTAGTTGCCTGGGGGAAGACTGCCGAAATCGTGGAGAATTTCCTCAGCAAGGGAAAACAGGTCGCGGTGGAAGGGAAACTGATCCACCGGTCTTATGAGACCAAGGAAGGCGAAAAACGGTACATCACCGAAGTCAAGTGCAATGAACTGCTGATGCTCGGCAAATGACCCGCTCCATTGGAGAAGAAAAAACCCGCTCGAAACAGCGGGTTTTTTTTGTTGGGGAGTCGTAAAGATCTGTTAC
>JBATHI010000423.1:0-8989 GCA_049666645.1 Flavobacteriaceae bacterium
GCCCCCATCCATCCACGGAAGTGCTTTTATTGGACAAGATTTATATCATGAAAGCGTATTCAGGACAGGGCGTGGGAAAAAAAGTTTTGGATTTTGTTGAGAAGTTGGCAAGGTCATCCAACAAAAAAATAATCACTTTGGATACCATGAAGCATGGCCCTGCACTCGATTTTTACAAAAAAAACGGTTTTGAGGTCTTCGATGAAATACGGCTTCAGTTCGCTACGGTCAAGGCAGACCGGCGTGCCATGTATGTGATGTTCAAGAAGCTAAAACCATGATGGTCACAGCCAGCCCTCCCTATCAAGCAATCCCTTGATATGGGCGAAATGATGGTTTCCATGCCATGCATATCGGCCCAAGTTCTCCTCAAGGGAAGATTCCATTTGGCCATCCGGATGAATAAAAGTCCGTTTTAAATCGCCTGGCGAAAGGCCCTTCAGCAAATACACCAATTTATGGTGCACCACCCTGAGATGGTCCAGCGAAATTTGTACGGAAGCGTTACGACTGTCGAAGAGGTTCGCCCAGGCCTTCTCATCATAGGCCTTGATCACCGGCCGATCTTCTGTCAACGCCCATTTAAATCTTGTATAGCTGTTATGGTGGCTGTCGGCAATATGATGGACCAGCTGGCGCACCGTCCATCCTCCTGGTCGGTAAGGGGTGCCCAACTGCGTATCATCAAGAGGTTGTACAAGCTGTTGCAGACGCTCCGGAAGGGTTTCCAAGGCCAGGATCCATTCGCTGATCTGTGCTCCATCGATTTGGGACGGCCGAACGAATTTTCCGATTGGGTATTGCAGTGCTTCCATAGTAATTGTCATTATTAAATCGGAATAAAGTTAACCTACTTTTTGGATACTTTCGACCAAAGCTGAAATCAAGATCTGTTTTCCCAAAGAAGGCCTTAAAATTTAATACTTTTTTAACCCTAAAAATATTCAAATAAAATTTAATCTACTAAATTTGTAGAGTAATAATTTTTAACTAAACCACGATAAAAATGGCTACGATACGTTTGGGCGATACCGCTCCCAATTTTACAGCGAACAGTTCTATGGGAACCATTAATTTTTATGATTATTTGGGAAACGGTTGGGGGATTCTTTTTTCCCATCCTGCCGATTTTACCCCGGTTTGCACGACGGAGTTGGGTACGGCTGCCAAATTCAAAGGGGAATTCGACAAAAGAAACGTAAAAATGTTGGCATTAAGCGTTGATGGGCCGACCTCCCATGCCACTTGGATCAAGGATATCAACGAGGTTCAACAAACCACGGTGAATTTCCCGATCATTGCGGATGAAGATAGAAAGGTCTCCGATCTATACGATATGATACATCCTAAGGCAAACGATACCCTCACCGTACGATCGGTGTTCATCGTCGCTCCCGATAAAACGGTAAAACTCATACTTACCTATCCCGCCTCCACGGGGCGCAATTTTTATGAACTGCTTCGCGTCATCGATTCCTTGCAGCTAACCGCTTACCATAAGGTGGCTACCCCCGCTAATTGGGAACACGGCCAGGATGTGGTTGTCAGTCCATCAATCCCAACATCGGAAGCCCGAAAAATATTTACCAAAGGGGTAGAGGAAATAAAACCCTATTTGAGAATGACACCAGATCCGACGGTCTGATTCATCGATTTAAAAGCAATTTTGCCGATGATGATCTACACCGTTCAAAGCGGTTTTGTTTTGAAGGAAATCCCATTGCCTTTGAAGCAAAAAAGAAATATATCGGGCAAAACAGCATGCGTTTAAAAAATTTAACACTATCTTTGCAGCCTAATTAATATTTAATTTTTTTATTATGAGTAAAGGAACAGTAAAATTCTTCAATGATTCTAAAGGGTACGGCTTTATCACTGAAGATGGTTCAAGCGAAGATCACTTTGTACACATTTCGGGTTTAATCGACGAAATTCGTGAAGGTGACGTTGTAGAATTTGAACTACAACAAGGTAAAAAAGGACTAAACGCGGTAAATGTGAAAGTTATAGACTAGGAACGCATAAACTTTTTTAATACAGAGCCTCGACATTTGTCGGGGCTTTTTTATGTTACATCCATTCTTTTACACAAAAGATCAAAACTTTTGCGTAATTTCAACGCAACCATCGTTCTTTTGGGCATCTTTTAAAGAAATCCTTTGCCTCCCCCTGGACAAGATGCAAATAGAAGTGTCTTGAATAGTATAAATGTCTGTTTCCCCTGCCCATTACGCTTGTCGATCGAGTCGTCCTTATTGCCATTGATTATCTTAAAAATTCGCTACAGGAATGATTACATTTTTTGCTATCATGTCAGCTTTGGTATTCGTTAATGTCATGTTACTGCTTATCAGTACCGGAGACAAGAAAAAATGACATCCCAAAAAATAATTAGATGGTGGGCCACAAACTTCCTTTTTTGGCTTTTGCCATTTTTGATCTGTTTCGATCAAAAATACTTTGCAGGCGATAGGTCATTCCACTTAATGGGTTTTCCTTGCGTTTTCCCCAATGATTTGGCCACTTTTATAAAATAAATGGGATTTTTTCGTTAGCAACAAGATGATTTTCAATTCCATCCCGTAGCCAAGAATCCATGAGTATTTATTTTTGCATTTTAACTTTTCTGATTTTCCTTAGCGTTTTGTCGCTACGCTATACTGCAGTGGATTTCGATACGCTTTAGCCATACCCTGGAGGTAGGGTTTTTCGCCAATGGGTTGTTTTAGATGAAAGGGCATTGGGCCCAAAAAACAATTCCTATATGATTTCTTTTTTCGGTGTGCTGTTGAGCTTGGTTTTGATCAATACGATATTGCTCTTATTGAGTCTTGATGGCCATGGGACATCATCCAAGGATAAGGTCTAAACGGCACACTTGGCTGACAATAACCCAAAAAAAACACCTTCGGCGAAGGTGCTTGTTTCGAGAACGTTTCCGTTCAACGTATTTTCGGAAGCACAGCGATAAACATCAGTTGATGCCCATCAATTCGACATCGAAGATCAGGGTAGCATTCGGAGGAATGACTCCGCCCGCCCCGGCACTGCCGTAGGCAAGATCGGAAGGTATCACGAACCGAGCCTTATCACCCACTTTTAAGAGTTCGATCCCTTCGTCCCAACCTGGAATGACCTGACCTACCCCCAATTGAAAATCGATCGGTTGCTTTCTTTTATAGGACGAATCAAAAACCTGCCCTGACAGCAGGGATCCTTCATAGTGAACCGATACCTCCTGCCCCTTTTCGGCCTTGGCTCCATTTCCTTTCTGTATGATTTTATATCTAAGGCCGCTAGGGGTTTCATCGAAACCGGACGCCACCTTATTCATTTCTTCTTTTTGCTTTTCCCTTTCTGCCGCAATTCTTTTGGCCTTTGCACTTTCAAATTCCACAAAGGACTTGAGCGCATCCCAATCTTCTGCGGCAGATCCAACCCTTACAATCTCCAGTCGCTCCACCACATCGTCCTGGGCTATTGAATCAACTACTTCCTGGCCTTCCACCACTTGCCCAAAAACGGTATGTTTATTATCCAACCAGGGTGTGGCCACGTGGGTGATGAAAAACTGGCTTCCATTGGTCCCGGGACCGGCATTGGCCATGGATAGCACCCCGGGCCCGCTGTGTTTTAAGTCTGGATGAAATTCGTCATCAAATTTATATCCTGCATCTCCGGTGCCGGTTCCCTTGGGACACCCGCCTTGGATCATAAAATCGGGGATGACACGATGGAATTTCAACCCGTCGTAGTAGGGCGTACCTTCCGGTCTGACCGAATTTTTCTTTAAGCCTTCTGCCAAAGCCACAAAGTTTCCCACCGTTCCGGGGGTTTTTTCATAGGTGAGCTTCACCAATATTTCTCCTTTGGTAGTGTTGAATTTCGCATAGATTCCGTCTTTCATTTCGCTCGTTTTTGATAAGCGGCAAAAATACTGGAATTGTTTGGAGTATGAAAGTCGATGCGCGGAAAGTTTGGCTCTTCTTTAGGCTGTTGACATCGGGTTTAGGTCATTCTTGCGCAGCCACACCATATTTATCGAAGAGGTATACCAACGACACCATGGCTCCCGCTCCCAGTTCAAGTTCGCGTTGGTTCACAGATTCAAAAGTATCGTTTTCGGCATGATGATGATCAAAATACCTTTGTGAATCGGGTCTTAGTCCGGCCAGAACGATACCTTTTGTCTTTAACGGACCAATATCGGCGCCCCCTCCCTTACCATTGGTGAATTCATGAATCAAATAGGGCTCAAAAAGCGGTTGCCATGCCTGTATTCTCTTAAAATTTTCGTCAGAACAATCAAAGGCAAAACCTCTCGGCGTGAAACCCCCGGAATCGCTTTCAAGCGCAAAAACATGATTTTCTTTGTTTTGCTTGGCCACTTCGGCATACTGCTTGCCCCCCTTCAATCCGTTCTCCTCGTTCATAAAGAGCACTACCCTAATGGTCCTCAAAGGTTTATAGTCCAATTTTTGGAATAAACGAAGTACTTCCATGGCCTGTACACAACCGGCGCCATCATCATGCGATCCATCGCCCAGATCCCAAGAATCGAGGTGTCCGCCGATGACCACTATTTCGTTAGGATAAGTGCTGCCCTTGAGTTCCCCGATCACATTGAAGGAATCCACTTCACCAAAATCCTTGCAGTTCTGTTTAAAATAAACTTGGGTATCCGGATTCAACTTGATGGTGGTACTGAGCATATTGGCGGCTTGGGTGCTGATTGCAGCGGCCGGAATTCTCCGGTCGACGGGAAGGTCTCCGTAGTTTAAAGAACCCGTATGCGGAAAGTCATCGAGCCTGAGGTTCATCGACCTGACGATTACACCCAATGCACCGAACCTGGAGGCTTCCAAAGCTCCGGAAGAACGTTGGTCCACCGCTCCGGCATAAGCTTCGAAAGTATTGATCTTGGTAGGATCCATTGGCCTATTGAAAAACACGATCTTGCCCTCGATTTTTTCCCTTCCGAGTTCTTTTAACTGTTCTATTCCCTGTACTTCGACCACATTGGCCTTAATGCCGCCCAAAGGTGTCGCGACCGATCCGCCCAAGGCACAGATGGCCAGGTTGGTGGTGATGCCCGGACTGGTTTCCATGTACGCAAACTCGGGCGCCCCGCGCACCCATTTGGGTACTTTGACAGGCTGCAGCCATACCCGATCCAGGTTGAGGGAGTCGAGCCGCGATTTGGTATAATCGATGGCCAGTTGTGCCTCGACCGATCCTGAAAGCCTGCCCCCGATTTGATTGGAGAGATAATTGAGCCAGTCGTAGGCTTTGCCCTCCGTTAGGGAAGCATCATAAAATGCCCTGAACTGTTTTTCGTCATCGACCTGCCCATAACAGTGACCAAAGATCGATAACACCAGCAACACCATCATTTTCTTCATACTTTTCCTTTTTCCAACAGTTCCTTATAGTATTCCAGATTGGCCTTTACCTTGTCGCTCAATTCAGGCTCCTTGATGTCTTTGAACTGCGTCAATTCCTGCAATAGGATAGATGCCACGATCAATCGCGAAGCGGTTTTATTATCGGCAGGGATCACGAACCAAGGTGCCTGTTCGGTTGAAGTGCGATTCATGGCCTCTTCATAGTATTTTTGATAGGAATCCCATAGTTCGCGTTCTTCGAGATCATCGGGCGAAAACTTCCAGTTCTTTACCCTTTTTTCAAGCCTTCTAAGAAGGCGTTTTCGCTGTTCTTCCTTGGAAAGATGCAGGAAGAACTTAAAGATCAACGTACCGTGTTCGGCAAGGTGCTGTTCGAAATTGATGATCTGCTCGAAACGCTTGTCCCAAAACTTCTGGTCGATATCGCTCACCTCATGTATTCCAGGAATATTTTCTGCCATGATGTATTGGGGATGGACCCGCGTGACCAGCACGTTTTCGTAATGGGTGCGATTGAATACGCCGAATTTACCTTTGGCGGGCAGCGCGATGTAATGCCGCCAGAGGTAGTTGTGTTTCAACTCGAGATCTGTGGGCACTTTAAAACTGGTAACCTCTACGCCACTGATATTGAAATCCTTGAAAACTTCCCTGATGAGGCTGTCCTTTCCAGCGGAATCCATTCCCTGCAGGCAAATCAGTACGCTATATTTCCCATGGGCATATAGGACATCCTGAAATTCTCCCAAGACGACCCTTGTTTTTACAAGTTCAATTTCGAGCTTTTTTTCCGACTTGCCAAAATCTTCATAGGTTGGACGGTCGGTCAACTTTCTAACGTCGGCCACCCGGTACTTGGTGATATCCACTTTATCCATGGGGGAATATAAAATATTTTATCGTTTAACGGCACAAATTGTTAATAAAAAAGGTCGTTCACCAAGCGAATCTTTCGGTTTGTCCAATTTATGCGTATAGGGCTACCATGTATCGAAAAAACAAGGCATGCGACCGACCGGTTGCGTAACTTTGGACTGTAAAATCCCAAATTTTACCCCTCATTATGCATGCAATGAAAACGTTACGGTTAATTGGCTGCGCTTTCGCCATTTTGCTCCTCTTGGCCTTCAAGCCCAGCAAAGCCTGTGAATATTCAGGCTCCAACATCAATTACATCAAGACACAGATCGAAAAAGCCATTTCGCAGAACGATCTTAATCTGGTCCGGTACTATACCTACAAGGCCCTGGACGGTATTGAAAAGTCAAAAAAGCAGCTTGATGATTGTGGCTGCCAGCATGCCGCCATCGGTGTTGAGGAAAGTGCCCATCTACTAAAAAGGGCGGCCAAGGAAAGCACTTTAAACGGCTCACTGGCTCTGCTCGGCAGGTCGTTGGAAAACACAAAGGGCAGTATCGAGGCATTGGATCGGCACGAAGAACATTTGGCCAAACCCAAAAAAGACATGCTCGCCATGAACATGGACAACCCGGCAGAAAAGATTCCGGAAGTACAATTGGAAAACCGGTTTTTACAGGAAAAAATTGACATTTCCTTGGAAACGTACCGGGAGTCGCTCCTAAAGGTGGTGCTGACGGTCGATTGCAAGGAAGCCCGTGCTTTTGCCGAAAGAATCTACAAACATTGTGAAAAGGAACTTTTGAAACCCAATCAGACCGAAGGCAAGAAATACTACAACCTCAGGACCCAACAGATCACGGCTCAGGCCCTGGAAGAACTGGGCAATTGCGATAAAAACGATATGATGGGCAAATAACCCCCGAGCCTTATCTTGGTGCACATTATTTAGGTCAGGTATTGGTGCTCTTTATTTGCTGGCGAACAACTTCACATCTTTCTCGGTGACTTCTTTACCCCCGAGGATGATCAGTCGCTCCACCACATTGCGAAGCTCCCTGATATTCCCCGTCCAATCATAACTTTGCAATAATTTGATCGCCCCCGCTGAAAATACCTTTGGGGCTATACCTTGTTCAGAAGCGATTTTTTCGGCGAAATGGGCAATCAATATGGGGATATCATCCCTACGGTCGTTCAGCGACGGCACCTTTATCAAAATTACGGCCAGGCGATGGTAAAGGTCTTCCCTAAATCTTCCTTCCTTGATTTCCTTTTTTAAGTCCTTGTTGGTGGCTGCCACCACCCTGACATCGACTTTGATATCTTTATCGCTGCCCACCCTGGAAATTTTGCTCTCCTGCAACGCGCGGAGCACTTTGGCCTGGGCAGAAAGGCTCATGTCGCCGATCTCATCCAGGAAAATGGTGCCGTTATTCGCTGCCTCAAACTTGCCTGCCCGATCTTTTACCGCAGAGGTAAAGGCCCCCTTGACATGGCCGAACAATTCGCTCTCTATCAATTCTGAGGGTATGGCAGCACAATTCACTTCAATGAAAGGGGCATTGCTCCTTTGGCTCTTTTCATGGAGCCAATGGGCCACCAATTCCTTCCCCGTGCCATTGTCGCCGGTAATCAAAACCCTGGCATCGGTAGGCGCCACTTTTTCGATCATCTCCTTTATATTGGCAATTTCTTCGCTCTGGCCCACCATTTCATAATTCTTACCTACCTTTTTCTTCAGGATGATATTTTCGACCACCAGTTCCTTTCGGTCCAAGGCGTTTCGCACGGTGGTTAGCAATCGGTTCAAATCGGGGGGTTTTGAAATATAATCAAAAGCGCCGGCCCTCATGGTACTCACCGCAGTTTCCAAATCGCCATGACCTGAAATCATGATGAACGGTATTTCCGGTTTGAATTTCCGTGCCGCCTCCAGCACCTCTACCCCATCCATCTTAGGCATCTTAATATCACAGAGTACCAGGTCGAAATCTTTATTTTTGATGGCCTCCAAGCCTTTTTGGCCATCTTCGGCCTCCTCTACCGCATAATTTTCGTTTTCCTCCGAAAGGATCTTCATTAATACCCTTCTGATGGCCGCCTCATCTTCAATTACCAAAATTCTTGACATGTTTTCTCTTTTTATAGTCCTATTCTGAAGCCACTCCTAAAATAGAAGCTGGCCTTATCGTTCAATATAAATATATCATTTCTATTCTTATCCCTCAATACGCCCGACTGCAGTACAGTGTGTCCAAAGTATGCATATATGCCCATGACCTTTGTGATGTTGTATTGATAACCCAGAGTGACCAGTGCTGCCGAAGACGATATGGAAGAGGCAATACCGGTATCGGGCAAAACCGTCGTATTTTGAAGGTTTACATAATACCCATCCAAAATAAATTCGGTTTGAAAAGTATGCTTTTCGCTGAAGTGGTATTTCATTCCGGTTTTGGGAACCCCGACGACATAGGTCCAGCTGGGATGAAATCGTTTCTCATAATACACCACCGGAAGCGGTATCCTAAGGGCCACGGTGGAATTATAGGAAATACCCAGCACCAATCGCATGGGCTTTTCGATATCCTGTCGATCCTTAAAGGCGCCAATGGTCGCATTGATTGAGAAGTCTCCGTTTTCTATCCCGTTGGTCAAGGTTGAAGCCAGACGCGGGGTAAGCACCCCTACAAATCTCCAGTCTTTGTTGTGCTTGTATACAT
>JBATHI010000424.1:0-2424 GCA_049666645.1 Flavobacteriaceae bacterium
CTGAATCCAATCTTAAAAATCTTGGCATAGCATTGCCAACACCTTCGATGCCGGTCGCCAACTACGTGAATGCTGTACGTACCGGCAACCTCGTTTTTCTAGCGGGTAAAGGCCCCCTTAAATCTGACGGGGTTTATATTGTGGGTAAAGTAGGGACCGAATTAACCATCGAGGAAGGGTATGAAGCCGCCCGAGTCACTGCAATCAATCAACTTGCAGTGCTTAAGGCCGAATTGGGCAACCTCAATAAGGTAAAACGAATCGTAAAGGTTTTGGGAATGGTCAATGCCGAACCGGGGTTCACAGACCAACCGAAGGTCATCAACGGATATTCCGATCTGATGGTGGCCGTTTTCGGTGAAAGGGGCAAACATGCGAGGGCGGCGGTAGGCATGGCCTCATTGCCCAACAACATTGCGGTAGAGGTGGAGATGGTTGTAGAGGTATATCCCTAACGAGAAGCGTATGGTAGTCTACACCACCCCATAGGTGGCCAAAATGATCAGATCTGTATCTTCCTTCGATTTGAAGACGTCAAAAGTGCGACCTTGGGTGCGAAGTGCCCCGAGTGCATTGGCATAGCGTGCCGCTTTGAGGTAGGCACGGCGGTCTTCCAATAGGCCATAGCCCAAGCCTCCTGCGAAGGAATCGCCACAGCCCGTGGTGTCGACCACATGTTCCACTTTTACCGATCGTACCATTTCTTGGTGGATAGCATCTCCTTTTTTGAAAAACACCACGCCGCCCTCGGCATCCAAGGTAACGATCAGGGATTGCACTCCCCGGTTCAGTACGTGTTCGGCCAAAGCAGGTAAATGGGAAGTATCCTTGGCATCGAAATGCCCAAGTTCTTCAAGACGGTATTCTTTTTCGAACCAACAGCATTTCGACTCTTCCAGGTTCATTTTCAACACATCGATATAGGGAAGCCATTGGTCGCGGTCGATCCAGAACTTGATCAAACGATCGCCAAGCGTCGTGACGGTATTGGTCGGCCCATGCGCATCAAAAATGATTACTGCATCACTTTTTTCCTTGATATACTTTAGGGTTTCCAGAGGCACTTCATAATCGGTGATCGGCACACAGACAAAAACATCGCAATGCAACAAGTCTTGTACATCCTCCGGAATGATGGGATTCATAAAACCGGTCTGTTTCTCCAATCGATTGTTTTGATCCACAAATCGCAGGCTGATCACGTCGCCCTGATCAGCAGCGGAACTGATATGATCAACATTGATGTTGGGATATGCGTTCAAGAGTTCTTTGATGGCCCGTTCGTCTATTTTGCGAACATGCGACACGGGAAATACGGTGCCCTCATCCCCTAAAAGTTTGGATAAACCTATCGCAGTATGGGTCGTACAGCCATATTTCTCTATAACTTCCCCCCTATGGGTGGTGATATGGTCCCTTGGGATGGGTCCTAATACCGCAACGTTGTATTTAGCCATGTATAAAGATCCTTATTAAGTGCTTGCCCCAGCTTCCATTATCGGGTGGGCCCAGGTGTTCAATTCATTTTTGAAAATACAAAAAAATACAGGACCAGCCATTGGAAATGCATAAATTAGCAGGGATACCGAAAAACTTGTGCTTCAATTGCGATCAAATAGCCTATCAATTGATGGAAAAGCCGAGGTTTTCTCCAGTTTCTTGCTAAATATCCTGAAATTGGTCCAAAACTAATAGAAAAGTATTCTTAAATTTGCCCTCTTTTTAATGGCCTCATAGTTCAACGGATAGAATAGAAGTTTCCTAAACTTTAGATCCAGGTTCGATTCCTGGTGAGGCTACTTTTTTAAGTTTAAAGGACATCAAATTAGCACAAAACTAATTGATTTTCAGAGATTTGTAATTTTTTGATTTAAAATGAACTCATATAATATCGTTTATAAGAGTTCACAAATCGTCAACATTTTTGTTATAAATGTTTTGTATCTTAATGCTGTTTATTAGTAAGCTATAGGATAAACGATTTACCGGTGATTTGACTTTCGTCTTCAACTAGTATTAACTAAAAGACGATCGGTATGCGCTCTTCATCCACATTTTCTATCCTTTTTTGGGTATATGCCAAAAGAATCAAGAATAACCAAGCTCCCCTTTACGCTAGGATAACCGTAGACGGAAAAAAACTCAATATCAGCCTTAAGCGAAGGATCGATGCGAGACTATGGAACGCCAACAAGCAAAGAATTAAAGGCAACAGCCAAACGGCCAGGGATTTTAATCAGTACCTGAATGAAGTACATTCTGAATTATTTCAATGTTACCATGAATTGAGGGCCGATGATAGACGTATCACCCCACAAGCCATAAAATCAAAATTCCTTGGGGACGACAATGTGAGAATTTACACCTTACGGGATATCATAGCGTACCACAACACCAAAATATTCCAAAAGCTGCACCTGAATA
>JBATHI010000425.1:0-6950 GCA_049666645.1 Flavobacteriaceae bacterium
TTGTATTCCGCTTTAAGGAAAGACATCGCACCATCGGCGATATTCTTGGCAATCCGTGCCATCTTTTCATTGCCGACTTCCTGCTTGGTAACCCAAATGTTCTTAAGGACGACGAAAATCAATGCCAAAACGCCGAAGGCGGGTAGAAACTTTACTATTAATTCCATGTTGATCAGTTGTTTGTTATTTTAGGACGGCAGCAAAAATAGTAAAAGCAAACAGAATAAAAAACATTAATGTGCGCCATTATAACACTCTGCAGCACGCGGCTCGATAGTGCCCTATCAAGTTTATTTCAGCAGTGTTCACGCAACTGCTGAAACTTAAAATATTAAAAATTGAAACCGAAGGTGCCGGTGACCGCAAAAGGTCGTGCATTTGGGCCATCGAGGTAGTTGCCCCTAAAATTGAAATCGATGCGGAAGATTTTTAAGATGTTACCGATCCCCAAGGAATATTCATAATAGATTTTGTCGTTGGGCGCGAGTAAGGGAATATTGGTAGGGGAATTCAAGGCGATATTACCGTTCGATAGATTGCCCCAAACACCTCTAATGCCTATAATTTCACGCAAATTGAATTTTCGCATAAAGGGAATCCTGGAGAAAATGCGGCCGTTGAAATTATGTTCCAAATGCATGGCCAGATAGGTGTCGGTCACGAATTCGTAAAAATCGAGATTTGGAAAAGTACCATAGGTGGTGAACAAGGTTTGGTTGCCGGGGATAACATTCAGGAGCCCCAGGGGAACCTCGCCGAAGGTCTTCCCGATTTCAATGGTGCTGTACAATCTTCCCAGGCCACCGATCTGCCATGGCTGGCTGTAGGAAAACTGAAGTTTTTGGTATTCAAAATCACTGACCAGCGTACCCTGGATGCCCTTGGTATAATTTAAAAACAAGGTGCTATAGGTGTCGTTGACGTCGCGCCGTTCCACGCCATAGCCAATCGTTTTTTTGCCCGGAGTATAGATCAAGACCATGTTCACATCGAACTGATTGATTTCTGATGAAATGCCCGTAGGCGAATCGGGATCCAGGTAGTCGAGGCTGAAATCGGCGGGCAAGGCGGAACTCAGCGTCCGGAAGGTAGACCCCAGCCCGAGGCGCAGGTTGGTAACGGGTTCTATTTCCGCATTGAAAGCGGTTAAATTGATATTGGTGAGCTTGTTGTTGGCCCCAACGGTAAGCACGGAGGATGAAGCTATACTTCTTCCCAAAACATCGTTGGTCGCCGTTAGGCTCACCCCTAACTGTTCAATATCCCTGCGGTGGCCCCCGGAAACGATCAACCTGCTCTTTGGGTCCAACAATATTTTTCCCGATAGCCCGTGCTTGAATTTTTGATCGGAAAAGCCATAGGCCATATACCCTTCCAAACGCCAAAGGTCGTTCTGCCCAAAATAGGTACGGGCCCCTGCCCTGACGCGTGGCCCCTCGGCATCGTTATAGCCGAATACATCGTAAACACTTCCAATATCGAGGTTCCATTTATCGATTTCGACATAGCCTGACCCCAAAATACTGACCAGGTTGTAGTAGGTTTTAAACTTTGGCACGGTTTTTAAGGTATCCAAAAGTTGGTAGATGCCCTTTTCATCCTTATTTAAGGCCTCCAAACGGTTCTGTTGCCAAAAGGTGCTATCCCGGTTGACCACGGTAGGATCGAATGGATTTCCTTCCGCCCTATAGAACTCCTTGGGCTTTGGAACATCAAAAATGTAATTGTTGTACACCGTGGTCCTCTTGCCATATACCCCTCTCGAATTTTCCTTTTTTCGAAGACTGAAATCACTCAACATATAATCCCGTTTCAACAAAAAAACGGAATCGTTCAACACTTCAAAATCTTGCTCGATATAGATTTCCTTCACCCAGTTGATGTTGGCGCTTTTGGTTACTTCGAGATTGATGTTTTTTATGGCATAGGTCGTGTCGTTGACCCAAAAATCCCCTTTAAAGGTCAGTTCATTCTTCCTCCGGGGATAATAAACAATGTTATAGCACCACTTGTTGTCGATAAAAGCGCTGTCTCTCAAGGCATAATTATAGGTATCTACCCCAGTCCTGGATAATGGGCTCGTAAAGCTTTTGTCGAAGAATTTAAGATAATTGTTATAGATGTCATAGTCTTGGTAAAGGTCTTTGACGAATGCGATGATGGCCTGGTTGTTGTCGAAGCCCGAGTTCTTGTTGCCGAGCACTTCTTCTTTTTCCTCGTTCAGGATATTGTCACCATTTACCTTGCTGAAGGTTTCATTCAAAAAAATGGGCAAATAGGTTTTGCCGGTGATGCGTGAAGTGTCCAAATCCTGGAACATGAATTCAAGGCCCTTGAATATTTTGCTCTTCATCAGGGCACTGTCGATCGTATTGAGGTCGAACTCTACTTTTTCGTATTTATCGTAGGCATACTGGTTAAATTTACGGATTCCGTTTTGCCTTTTCTTCGCCCAGATCTTCTTTAAGATTTCAACGGCCGGATTATTCTTTTTGGATTGATTCCCGGAAAATACCACCACTTCCTGAAGTTGTTCGGTGGCCTCGACCAATTTGATTTCCAAGTTATAGGTGACCTTACTGGTTAGGGTGATTTCCCGATCTTCGTACCCGATGAAGGAAACCACCAAGGTAGAATAAGTATTGTCCGATTCCATATAAAACCGACCGTTGTCGTTGGTGATGGTCCCCTCGTTGGAATTCTTGAAGATCACATTTGCAAAGGCGACCGGATCGTTGTATTCGTCAAGGACGATGCCGCCTACCTTCGATTGGGCCGAGGCTGCCATAGCGAACAAAACGAAAACGGGGAAAAGAAACTTTTTCATCAATACTGTTTGGTGCAACGCACATCGATATTCCTGCCAAAAGGGGCAAAAAAAACTTCGTCAACCATTGGTCGGCGAAGTAAATATTATTTACACGATTTAGCGGCTTATTTGTACAAAACCTTTTTAACGGCCTTGATCACGTCTTGATAGTTTGGCAACCATTCCTCCAACAAAACCGGTGAATATGGTGCCGGCGTGTCGGCCGTATTGATGCGCTGTATCGGTGCGTCGAGATAATCAAAGGCATTTGCCTGGATGTGATAAGTTATCTCCGTGGAAACATTTCCGAAAGGCCAGGCCTCTTCCAAAATCACCAAACGGTTGGTCTTCTTGACCGATGTAACGATGGCCTCATAATCCAATGGCTTGACGGTCCTAAGGTCGATGATTTCACAGCTGATCCCTTCTTTTTCCAATTCCTCGGCTGCCTTGTCGGCCTCCTTTATAATTTTTCCGAAGGAAACGATGGTAACGTCCCCGCCTTTCCTACGAATGTTTGCTACTCCCAAGGGAATGGTATAATCCCCTTCCGGCACCTCTCCTTTATCGCCGTACATCTGTTCCGATTCCATAAAAATGACCGGATCGTCATCACGGATGGCCGATTTCAACAAGCCCTTTGCATCGGCTGGATTTGAGGGTACCACGACCTTTAGACCCGGACAGTTGGCGTACCAACTTTCAAAGGCTTGGGAATGTGTGGCGCCCAATTGGCCTGCAGAACCGGTCGGACCCCTAAAAACTATAGGGCATGGAAATTGGCCCCCTGACATTTGCCTGATCTTGGCAGCGTTATTGATGATCTGGTCAATCCCGACCAGGGCAAAATTAAAGGTCATGAATTCTATGATGGGTCTATTCCCTGTCATCGTTGAACCTACACCCACCCCGGCAAAACCCAATTCGGAGATCGGCGTATCGATAACGCGTTTGGGACCAAACTCATCGAGCATGCCTTTTGAGGCCTTGTAGGCGCCATTGTACTCCGCCACTTCCTCCCCCATCAGGTAAACAGACTCATCCCTTCGCATTTCCTCTGTCATGGCTTCCGCAATGGCTTCCCTAAACTGTAATGTCTTCATAGTGGTATGGCGTAACTTGTTCAATTGGTAAAATGCAAGCAAAAATAGGAAAATATATATTGATTAAGGGTTGGTTCGAATCAAAAAAAGTGACAATATTTATTATGCGTGCATAGTAAATTATATAAATTTGTTTATCTTAGCGGAGCGATACAGGCGAACAAAATACATCGGCCCGGCAATGCCCGCCTTGCCCATCACGGCCCTCGAATCGAGGGAACCGGGAGTCCATCGCAGATTGTGCCAAAAAACACCGAAATAACGTAATAAACATAAACATGAAGATATTGGTTTGCCTTAGCAATGTGCCGGATACCACTTCCAAAATCAACTTTACGAATGGGGATACAAAATTCGATTCCAACGGCGTTCAATTCGTAATCAATCCGAATGATGAATTTGGGCTCACCAGGGCCATGTGGTTCAAGGAAAAACAAGGTGCCAGTGTTCATGTTGCGATCGTGGGAGACGCCACTGTGGAACCCACCATGCGCAAGGCACTTGCCATTGGCGCCGATGAAGGCATACGGGTGAATGTTACGCCCACCGACGGATATTATGTGGCACAGCAATTGGCCGAAATCGTAAAAAAAGGGGGATATGACCTCGTCATTGCAGGCAGGGAATCAATCGATTACAACGGGGGCATGGTGCCCGGGCTGCTGGCGACGATGCTCGATATGAATTTTGTGAATACCTGTATCGGTTTGGAAATAGAAGGCAACAACGCCACCGCCCTCAGGGAAATAGATGGGGGCAAAGAAAAAATAGCCACGACCCTGCCTTTGGTCATCGGCGGCCAAAAGGGATTGGTCGAGGAAAGCGACCTGAGGATCCCAAATATGCGGGGCATCATGATGGCACGTCAAAAACAATTGAACGTGGTAGAACCTATAACAGCAATTCAGGCGACCACCGATATCAAATTTGACAAACCGGCACCAAAGGGCAGTGTTAAATTGGTCACATCGGTTGAAGAATTGGTGGATTTACTGCACAACGAGGCCAAAGTAATATAGAATATAGAAAACCAGATCCGATTTTCGAATCAAATGGAAATGGGAATAAAATTTAATATACATAACAATGTCAGTACTCGTCTATACGGAATCAGAAAACGGTAAATTCAAAAAAAACGCCTTTGAGGTTGCTTCCTATGCCCATGCGGTAGCAGCGCAATTGGGAACAACGGTCACGGCCATTGCGATCAATGCAGCCGATAAGGAGATGCTGGGCACTTACGGGGTCACAAAAATCTTCGATGTCAACGATGCCCGGTTAAAGACCTTCAACGCGAAAGCATTTGCGCATTGTATCTCCGAAGCGGCCAAAAAAGAAGGTGCCAAGGTAGTCGTGATCGGTTCAAGCGCCGATACCAAGTTCTTGGCGCCGATCTTGGCAGCCGATTTAAATGCGGGCTACGTCCCCAACATCGTGGCAAAGCCGGAAAGCACCGATCCGTTCATCGTTAAAAGAACGGCTTTCAGCAACAAGGGTTTTGCCCATACCCAAATCAATACCGAAAATAAAGTACTCGGAATTTCCAACAACGCCTTTGGCCTGGTCGAACGTCAGGCTACCGTAAAGGTAGAGGCATTTCAACCGGTTTTGGAGCATGGCGATTTCATGGCAAAATCGGTTGAAATAGACAAGGTGATAGGGAAAGCGACCATTGCCGATGCCGATATTGTAGTCTCTGGCGGCAGGGGATTGAAAGGTCCTGAGAATTGGGGCATGATCGAAGATTTGGCCGACGTTCTTGGCGCCGCAACCGCCTGTTCCAAGCCGGTTTCCGATTTGGGCTGGAGGCCGCATGGAGAACATGTGGGACAAACAGGCAAACCGGTTGCGAGCAACCTGTACATCGCCATCGGAATTTCGGGGGCCATTCAGCACCTTGCCGGCGTAAGTTCTTCCAAAACCAAAGTGGTCATCAATAACGATCCAGAAGCCCCATTTTTTAAGGTCGCAGATTATGGAATCGTAGGCGATGCCTTTGAAATAGTGCCCAAACTAACCGAAAAATTAAAGGAATTTAAAGCGCAAAACGCTTAATTTTTGTTAATTTGCACCCCCTAGGGGCTGTTTAAATATCTGGTACCCCCAACTATTTAAACAGCTTTTGTATTTTTAAAGGATATGAGCTTAGTAAGGTTGAAAATAAAGGGGATTTCCTATAGCCAAACACAAAATGGGGCCTATGCCCTTATTTTAAATGAAGTCGATGGAGACCGCAAGCTGCCGATCGTGATCGGGGCCTTCGAAGCACAGTCGATAGCCATTGCCTTGGAAAAGGAAATCAAACCCCCGAGACCTCTGACCCACGATTTATTCAAAAATTTTGCCGATCGTTTCGATATCGTCATCAAACAGGTGATCATCCATAAATTGGTCGATGGTGTTTTTTATTCAAGTATAATTTGCGAACGCGATAAAATCGAAGAGATCATAGATGCGCGTACCAGCGATGCCATCGCATTGGCCCTAAGGTTCAATGCCCCGATCTTTACCTATAAGACTATTTTGGACAAGGCTGGGATTTTCCTGAAATTCTCCTCCAAGGAGAAAGACAAAGAGGAAAAAAGTGACGAAAGCATCATGGTCGATGAAATTCTTCAGGAAGGGGAAACCGTTGAAATCGATTCAGGGACCAATGAGGGCTATTCAGAACTCACCATAGATGAGCTCAACAAGGAATTGGACAAGGCGGTTGCGAATGAAGATTATGAAAAAGCGGCCAAACTTCGGGATGAGATCTCCAAACGCAACTAAACCAGCAACCTCCCCTTAAGTTATGGCAACCAAACTTTGGATCTTCCTGCTCGTACTTTTTTTTGCCCTACCCTTAACCGCCCAACAAGTTGTACAGGATTCCTTAGGGCCAGCCTTTGAAACACAATCGATTACCCCAATGGTCGCCAATAACGGATTTTCCATGGAGAGTCTGGGGCGCGGTATTTTGGGCATGGTGGCCCTTCTGCTCATTGCCTTCCTCTTCAGCGCCAACCGAAAGGCCATCAAATGGAGCACCGTTGGTA
>JBATHI010000426.1:0-3114 GCA_049666645.1 Flavobacteriaceae bacterium
CTCCATTGCTATCGGAGGTTTGGTCCCATAGCAGATATACCAGTACCACATCGGTTTCGAATACTTCAACGGTCTGTGGAAATTCGAAGAAAATCGAATAATCGTTCTCCGGGGTGAAATCGCCCTCTATGTCGATGACCTTGCCCAGAATATTGATTCCGTCCTGGCCGTCCTGGCCGTCAATGCCATCAAAACCATCAAAACCTGGAGGTCCCTGAGGTCCTTCGCAGGAAATAAAAAACAGTGTTAAGAATGCGCCAAAAATAAGTGTTGCTTTTTTCATAAGTATGAATTTAGTGAATTGGTGCCGATTAGATTCGGTATCTATCCCAATTTGTTTTCAAAAAGCGTTCCAAAATTAATTTAAGACAAAAATTTAGTGCTGTCAATCCCGAAAATTATGTTTCAAAGTATCCCATATTTGGGTTATTTTCCTATTTTTAGCAAAACCAATCAATCAACAATTATGCTGAAGCAACAGCGGGTGATCATTGAAAATGTTTCACCTCAGCTCCAAGGGGGAGCTTTTTTTATTAAAAGGGTAGTAGGGGAAGAGGTCCAGGTATTTGCCGATGTTTTTGGGGATGGCCATGACGTAATCCAGGTGGAGGTCCATTACAGGCATGAGAAATCAAAGCAGTTCAGTACCACAAGGATGGTTCATTTGGGCGAGGACGTCTTCGAAAGTGCCTTTACTGTGGAAAAACAGGGCTATTATGATTACCAAATTAGGGGATGGGTAGATCATCCGCTCAATTGGCAACATGGCATCATTGCCAAACGCAATGATGGGCAAGTAGTGACCAGTGAGTTGTTGGACGGCATCCAGTATTTGGAATTCCTGTTGAAAACGGCACCGGCCAAATCGCAGCGATACCTTGAAAGGGCGATCTTTACCTTTGGAAATGAAGCACACTACGACGAAGCGGTCTCGGAGGCCACTTCAGAGCACCTGCACCATCTTTTCCTTGAATTCCCGCAGCGTACCTTGGCCAATACCAGTAAGACCTATCAGGTTTATGTCGATCGAAAAAAGGCGAATTTTAGCACCTGGTACGAATTTTTTCCAAGATCGGCTTCTTTGGAGCATGGCAAACACGGAACGTTCAAGGATTGTGAGCGACTGTTGCCAAGGGTCGCCGAAATGGGCTTCGATGTATTGTACTTTCCACCCATCCATCCCATAGGGGAAGTCAACAGAAAAGGCAAAAACAACGCCACCAAGGCCAATGTGGGTGACTCCGGAGTGCCTTGGGCCATAGGATCGAAAAAGGGGGGGCATAAATCGATCCTTCCCGAACTGGGAACCGAAGCCGAATTCAAGGACTTGGTGGTCAAGGCCAAAAAAATGGGCATCGAGATCGCGATGGATCTTGCGTTTCAGGCCGCCCCAGACCATCCTTATATATCGGAGCATCCCGAATGGTTCAGAAAACGACCCGACGGCACGATCCAGTATGCGGAAAATCCGCCCAAAAAATATCAGGATATCGTTAATTTCCATTTTGAATCCCCTGCCTATAAAGCACTATGGGCCGAACTCCTGGACGTTACGCTCCATTGGGTAAAATGTGGCATCAGTATCTTCAGGGTCGATAACCCCCATACCAAACCCTATTATTTCTGGAGCTGGCTGATTGCTGAGGTCAAGAAAAAGCATCCCGACGTGCTTTTTTTGGCGGAAGCCTTTTCCAGGCCCAAGGTAATGCAGCAGCTTGCGAAACAGGGCTTTTCACAATCCTATACCTATTTCACTTGGCGGGTGGGCAAACAAGAGCTTATCGAGTACGTTACAGAGCTCACCCAATCGGAAATGAAGGAATATTACCGGCCCAACTTTTGGCCAAACACGCCCGATATTAACCCTTATCACCTACAAGGGGCGAACGATGCCATGCATTTGGCGCGATATGCCCTCGCGGCAACCCTTTGTGGCAATCTGGGCATCTATGGCCCTGTGTTCGAATATATGGTAACGGATGCCCTTCCCGCAAGGGAGGAATACCTGAATTCGGAGAAATATGAGATAAAAAATTGGGACTGGACCAAGGAAAACAAACTTACCTATGTCATCGGTCTGATCAACGGCGTTCGCAAGGAACACCCATCTTTACAACAAACGAACAATATTCGCTTCTGCAGGCTGGAAAATGAAAGCCTCATCGCATACCACAAATGGGACGACAGCAGATCCGACGAAACCCTGATCATTGTGAACCTTGATTCACACCATGTGCAAACAGGGTCGGTTCAATTGCCGATGGATGTTTTGGGCATGTATCACGGTCAGTCGATTCAAGTATACGATTTGATTACCAATAATGGTTACATTTGGAACTCGGAATGGAATTACGTGGAGATAAGTCCCTCATTGCCCTTCCATATTTTTCACATCAGAAAATAGTTATGCCGAAAAAAAAGCAGGAAACCCTTCTACAGCCGCCCTACGCATTTGACGTGGGATGGGAAGCCTTGCTAGATGACCCTGCATTTATCAAGGTATTCCTCTCGGATGTTCTGGAAGATTATATCCTAAGGCAGCGATGGTATGGAGGAAAATCGAGTAAACTGAAATATATAGAGCTGCACCAGTATTTCGGGATACGGCAACATGATGAACTCTACTATGGCCTGCTCCTGGAAGTGAATTTTGAAGAGGCCTTTTACCAACACTATTTCTTGCCGATCGCCTTCGTATCGGACGAGACTTTTGCTCAAAAAGACCGCATATTGCCTTTGAGCATAAAAGGCCAAAGCGGTTTTATCATTGATGCCACAAATTTGGAGGCCTTCAGGAAGTTGGTCTTTGAACGTATTCTCACTTCCCTGCCCAATGACAAAACACCGGTAAGGTACCATAGAAGCACCTTGTTTTCAGATACCGCTTATGTTTCATCACGATTTATGGGGTTGGAGCAGAGCAACACTTCCATCATCTACAACGACAACTCGGTCATCAAGTTTTTCAGAAGGATCTACGCCGACAAGAATCCCGATTTTGAGATGAGCCAGTTTCTTTCGGAAAAAAAAGGTTTCAAAAATATCCCAGCCTACTTGGGAAGCATCAGTTTTATCGATAAGGACAACGACAACATAACCATTGCGTTGCTGCAA
>JBATHI010000427.1:0-1624 GCA_049666645.1 Flavobacteriaceae bacterium
CGCCATAATACCACTGTAGGCCGCCATCAATGGGCCTCACCCATTGGTACACGCCGGCTAATTTAAATGCGTCATATTCGCGACTGTCGCGCCAGCCGAAATCTATTTCTACACGGTTGGTGCGCCCTACCGACTTTTGGTATGAGATTTCCGCACCGAAACCATCACTATCGCCAAGCCTTAGTCCAAGGGCATGCTCGGAGATTTCCTGGGCACTTGCCACACTAGCGGTCAAAAATAAAATAATGGAGAATGCTTTAGAAATTTTCATAATTGTTCGAATTTTGGTTCTGTTTTAAAAAGGTAATATTTCTTTACTTACCACAGCCATTAATAACTTAGTTTTACCGGAAAAATTGTTTATAACTTGGAAAATTTAATGCTGAACGAATTAAGAAAGAAGCTCGAGGGCGAACTTCTCGATGATACTTTATCGAAGGCACTCTATGCCACGGATGCTTCCGTGTATCGCATGGTACCCATGGCAGTGGCATATCCCAAAACGATTTCGGATATCCAAACATTGATCGCATTTGCCAAAAACCATGGGATCGGTCTTGTTCCCAGAACTGCAGGCACCTCCTTAGCCGGGCAATGTGTAGGGAAGGGCATTATCGTGGACGTTTCCAAACATTTTACCAAAATATTGGGCCTGGATGTGGAAAAAAGACAGGTCACTGTGGAGCCCGGGGTCATTCGTGATGAACTCAACCAATACCTACAACCCCACGGTCTATTTTTCGGACCGAACACCTCAACGGCCAATCGATGTATGATGGGGGGTATGGTGGGAAACAATTCTTCCGGCACCACCTCCATAAAATATGGAGTGACCAGGGATAAGGTCATCGCCTTGAAAACAGTGCTTTCCGATGGCAGTAAAGTCACTTTTAAAGCCATCTCCAAACAGGAACTGGAAACCAAATTGACTGAGAATACACTTGAAGCATCTATTTATAAAAACATTTATAAAGAACTGTCAAACAAGGAGATAAGAAATGAAATTGTAAAGGAATTTCCAAAGCAGGAAATTCACAGGCGCAATACGGGTTATGCCGTGGATGAACTGCTGAAGAACAGTATTTTTGGAGCCCAGGAAGCCGAATTGAACCTTTGTAAATTATTGAGCGGGAGCGAAGGTACCTTGGCCTTTACCACTGAAATCACCTTGCAGCTCGATCCCTTGCCACCCGTTCATTCCGCCATGGTGGTCACCCATTATAAGTCCTTGGAGAACTGCTTGTCGGATGTAGCTCCTGTGATGGAACACGGACTCCACACCTGTGAAATGATGGACAAGGTAATTCTCGAATGCACCAAGAACAATAGGGAACAATTGCAAAACCGTTTCTTTGTGGTGGGAGATCCCGCAGCCCTGCTGATGTTGGAAGTGAAGGCCGAAAACGAACGCGAATTGGAACTGCGATTGGCCGGGCTGCAACAAGGGATCAAAAAATCGGGCTTGAGCTACGCAAGTCCGGTCTTGAGGGGAGAGGACATCAATAAGGCCCTGGAGCTGCGCAAGGCGGGCCTTGGCCTGCTTGGAAATATCGTCGGGGATAGAAAAGCGGTGGCCTGCATCGAGGATACGGCGGTGGCCTTACCCGATTTGAAAGCTTTTATC
>JBATHI010000428.1:0-13690 GCA_049666645.1 Flavobacteriaceae bacterium
GCCAACAAAGGACATTTGTTCATGGCCCCTTCGGTTCGTGGCGAAGTGAAATCATCCATTGCCATAAATGTCTTTGAGGCGCTGTTCTTGTCCAAATTCATCCCTGACCATAAGATCGTATCGAATATGGATAGGGGTGCCAACAGGCACATTGTAATAAATGATCCATGCATCCGATTCCTTGGTGCCGATACAGCCATTGGAATAGGCTTTTCCCAAGGTTTCCGGGTTGGTGGTCGCGTGGATCATCTGGCCATTGCGAGCCCCATCGATTTCTGTATCGATAAAGGGAATTTGGGGTAAAAGTGTGGTCAGCGCATCGTCCCTTCGTGTCACATGATACCGCTTCCCGTTGACGGGATTATAGTAATCCGGGTTTTTCACATATCCGACAATTTTCCCTTGGCCGGTCTTGGTTCTCAGATCGGTAATACGATCACCGAAGGCCAAATAGCGTTTCTTATTTTGCCCAACACGCACCGGAAAGGTAAAAAGCAAAGCACTGTCGCGGTAAATTCGCATCTTGAATTCAGGGATGTTCACATCGATCCATCGCTGATCCAATTCGTATTGCAGGCGTATCGCGGTTGCCGAATCGGGAAGCAATAATGGATTTCCCCGGGGCAGGGCAACCAGTTTTTTTTGATCGTAAACAAAGCTATCCCGCGCTTTCATGCGATAATAATCGGTATTGGCCAGGGTATCGATGATCCAAGGGTTGGCGCTGACCAGTAGATGCTCGGTCAAATGATAGGGGACCAGGGAATCGTAATGGGTGACCAAAGAATCGATATACCTAAAATAATTGCCGATCAGTATGTCATTCGTAAGATTGATTTTTTTGGGCAACACCAGCTTTTTTGGAGTAGGAGGAACCGCTGCGTTCAGAGGGTCTCCGATTACCGGAACGTTCGGGGTTTGTGCAGGGATCGGGGAAACGAAAAACAGGATAAAAATAGAGGCCAACAACACGGCAGCCGATAATACGGGCGGCACCGATTTTTTGTTTTGGCCTATAATACCAATGCTTGTGATCATTATAAGGGGCCAGGTTTTGGAATACGGTACAAAGGTAATTGAAGGGAAGTTTAAAGTATATGATTTGAATCAGGTCCGCACTGGTTCGCTTTCCCCCAACCACCAGTGTTTTTTGATCGGTTTTTTGACGAGGCCAAATTTCTTGACGGCATGGGTCCTCAGGTGGTTTACCATTTCTTCGACCGAATCGGTTAGGAACAACAGCTTCATATCTTCCTGGTTGATGCTTTCATTTTCGGCCATCACCTGGATGTGGTGGTACAGCTCCTTGTGGTATTCCTTTCCGAACAGCACCACTGGGAAATGCTTTATCATCTTGGTCTGAATCAAGGTCAGCGCTTCGAAAAGTTCATCCAGGGTTCCGATTCCCCCGGGCATCACCACAAAGGCAAAGGAGTACTTCAACAATATGAACTTGCGCACAAAGAAGTAAGGGATATCGATCCACTTATGGAGGTAGGGGTTGGCCTGCTGTTCGCGGGGCAGCACGATATTGCAACCGATGGAATACCCACCGTTCATGTAGGCGCCTTTATTGGCAGCTTCCATAATGCCCGGCCCGCCACCGGTCATGACGGCAAAGCCAAGTTCCGACAATGCCTTTCCCACTTCTTCTGCCTGTTTGTAGTATAGGTTTTCGGGTTCGAACCTGGCCGATCCAAAAACGGTGACACAGGGTCCTATGAAGTGCAATTTTCTAAAGGCACGGATAAAATTGTACTGTACTTTGAAAGTAAACAAGAGTTCCTTGAACCGGTTGCGCGGTCCTTCCAAAAAGGTGCGCTCCTCACTGAGGTAAAACCCGTTCTTATTGCGATTGTCATGATTTGTCATACCTATTGTCTGGGGTATTTTATATGGAATACTAAATATCGACGTGCCAAAGATGACGAAGCGCCTCTTTTTTTGGTATGATATTGGTCATTTTTAAACCTTTCGATCCGTTTTATATTTGGGCATGTCCGACAATCGATCTGCAATGGTTTTGCATAGGCAAATGGCCGACCGGATAAAACGGTTTTTTGTCCAAATCGGAGACCTGTCTTATTTTGCGGCACGTTTTTTCAGGGAAGCCTTCAAAAGGCCATTTGAATTTAAGGAATTGCTCCGGCAATGCTATCAGATGGGAAACCGATCATTGGTTTTGGTAGGGGTGACCGGTTTTATCATCGGTCTTGTACTCACCTTGCAATCACGACCTACTTTGATTCAATTCGGTGCTGTTTCCTGGATGCCCAATATGGTGGGGATTTCGATTGTCCGCGAAATAGGACCTGTGATTACGGCTCTTATATGTGCCGGTCGTATCGCCTCGGGCATAGGGGCCGAGCTGGGTTCGATGCGGGTTACCGAGCAGATCGATGCCATGGAGGTTTCCGGCACCAATCCGTTTAAATATTTGGTGGTGACCCGAATCTTGGCGACCACTTTGATGCTGCCCTTGTTGGTCGTTTTCGGAGATCTGGTCGCCCTCTACGGTTCGGCCTTGGTGGAGAACTTAAAAGGTGATGTTTCGTTTCAACTCTATTTCAATACGGTTTTTGATGCATTGGAATTCGGTGATTTGGTGCCGGCGACCATCAAATCGTTCTTTTTTGGATTTACCATTGGTTTGGTAGGTTGTTTCAAGGGCTATTACAGCGACAAAGGAACTGCAGGCGTTGGCTTTGCCGCAAATACCGCAGTGGTGGTTTCCTCATTGTTGTTGTTTGTGGTCGATTTTATCGCCGTTTTTATTTCCGATATTTTCTACGAACTGTAAACGTATGGGAGCACAACAAATGACTTTGGAAAACAATAGCAATGATACTACCGGTCATGCGCCCCGGAGGGCTGTGATCAAAATCCGCGACGCTTACAAGAGTTTTGGCGACAACCATGTGCTCAACGGTTTTAACATGGTTCTTTATGAAGGGGAGAACTTGGTGGTCATGGGCAAGTCGGGCTCCGGCAAGTCGGTAATGATCAAATGCCTGGTCGGGCTTATGCAACCAGATCGTGGTTATATTGAGGTCATGGGAAAGGAAATTTCAACCTTAGACCAACAAACCCTGGATGAACTCAGATCCGATATCGGTTTTCTTTTTCAAGGGAGCGCGCTCTATGATTCGATGACCGTAAGGGAAAATCTCGAATTTCCGATGCGGAGACATCGCGAAAAACTGGGGGCCGTTACAGATACGACCCCGTTGGTTTTGGAGGCTTTGGAGAATGTGGGACTTGCCCATGCCATCGATCTGATGCCGGCCGAGCTTTCGGGCGGGATGAAACGAAGGGTGGCCCTGGCCCGTACCTTGATCTTGAAACCGAAGATCATCCTGTATGATGAGCCTACCAGTGGCCTAGATCCCATCACCGCCAAGGAAATCATCGTATTGATGCGCAGTATCCAAAAAAAATATGGTACCTCATCTTTGATCATTACCCATGATGTGGACTGCGCAAGGGTGATTTCGGAACGGATGATCTTGTTGGTGGATGGCATCAACTATGCCGAAGGCAGTTATAACGAATTATCGCAGTCGACAGATCCAAAAGTAGAAGCATTTTTTAAAAAATAAGCATATGGCCAAAACAGCTTTAGAGAATTTAAAATTGGGGGTTTTTGTTGTACTGGGTACAATATTGTTGCTTTTTGCGGCTTACCTTATAGGGAACAGGCAAAATATGTTCGGAAAGACATTTCCCCTCAGTGCCACCTTCAATAATGCCAACGGACTCCAGACCGGGAACAACGTTCGATTTTCAGGTATCAACGTGGGCACGGTCAGTAAGATAGAAATGATCAATGATACCACCATCATGGTGCACATGATCATCGAGGAAAAAATGCTCGACCAAATCAAAAAAGACGCGATTGCGACCATTGGTTCGGATGGCCTTGTAGGCAGTATGCTCGTCAATATCGTGCCGGGCAGGGGAGAAGCGGCCTTTATAAAACCTGGTGACGAACTTGAGTCTTACAGTAAAATTGCGACCCAGGATATGTTGAGCACCTTGAACGTGACCAATGAAAATGCGGCCATGTTGACTTCCGACCTGTTGAAGGTGACCCAATCCTTGATCAAAGGAAAGGGCACACTGGGCAAGCTGTTGAATGACACCCTTATGGCCAGTGATCTTCAGCAGACCGTTGCAAATTTAAAACAGACCAGCAAACAGGCGAATACGGCGATTTCGGAACTGAACCGAATGATCGGAAGCGTCGATTTCGCGAAGAGTGCTGCAGGGGTATTGCTGGCCGATACCGTTTCGGCGGAAAGAATGAGGAACATCATCGTCCATCTTGAGAATTCGAGTATCGAGATCGATAAAATGAGCCAAGACATCCAAACGATGCTTGGGGAAGTCAAAGACGGCAAAGGCGCCTTCAATTATCTGGCCACCGACACCCTATTTGTTAAACGGCTGGACGAGACGATGCAGCATATCGAGCAGGGTACCGAACGATTCAATGAAAATATGGAGGCCTTGAAACACAACTTCCTGACCAGAGGTTATTTTAGGAAGTTGGAGCGGCAAAAGAAAAAGGCAGATCAGCAGCAGTCAAATTGATATGAAGGCATTGCTCAAAGGAATCAGGGACAAATCATGAAGTCATTTTGAGTACTTTCGCCCCTCGGATGTTTTTTGTTTTTAGCGCCATCAATGCCCTATTGGCCTCTTCCAAGGTGTAAACTTCAAATTCCGGTTTGATGGCGGCCCTTGCGGCGAGCTCCAAAAATTCGCTGACGTCCGCAGCGGTAATGTTGGCCACTGATTTTATTTCCTTTTCCATCCATAGGTGTTCCTTGTACGAAAGTTGCTGAAGATATGCTTTATCAAAGGCTTCTTTTCGAATGGCATTGATGATCAATCGCCCTCCTTTTTCCAGATTGGCAAGGGATTCCACGATGGGTTTCCAAGCCGGAGTGGTATCGATCATACAGTGTGGTTTTTCCGGGGGCCGGTCAGTGATGTCCCCTGCCCAATAGGCCCCCAATGATCGGGCGAAACGCCTTTCCTTTTCCTCACGGGCAAATACGAAAATTTTGGTGCTGGGATAAAGGTGTTTCGCCATTTTCAGCACGAGATGCGCCGAGGCACCGAAGCCCGTAAGTCCCAAGTGTTCTCCATTCTTCAATTGGCACAGTTTTAAAGACCGGTAACCAATGGCCCCGGCACAAAGCAAAGGGGCGGCCTCCTCGTCGGAAAAAAAATCCGGAATGTGATAAACATATTTTTCTTCCGCGGTCATATATTCCGCATAACCACCATTCCTGTCGAGGCCGGTGGCCCTAAATCGATCGCATAGATTTTCCGATCCGCGAGTACAAAACCTGCAATGGCCGCAAGCGGAGAAAATCCAAGCTACCCCAACGCGGTCATCGATTTTGAATTTGGTGGATCCTGCAACCGGCGCTGCAATCGTACCCACCACCTGATGTCCTGGAATGATGGGAAATTCGATGGGAGAAATCCTGCCTTCGATTTCGTCGAGTTCGGTATGGCACACACCGCAAACCGAAATCTTGATCAGCACTTCGTTGGGCTTGGGTATGGGAATGGGCAGTTCGACCAAGGTTAAGGGGGAATCATTTTCCTTTAAATCAACGACCTTATGGAGCACCATCGCCTTCATTTGAAATATTTTTATGGGATTTTCCCCAGTAACCGACTAATATTCTTTAGGATCCCCTATTCCTCGTCTGGTACTTCTTTAAAAAAAAGACTAAAAAAACGGTTCTTGGCGGTATCATATCGATCAAAAAACAGGTTGGCTTTTCGGGATAGCCCGTCTTCCATCAAATAGCTTATGGGTTCCAGTACTTCAAAGGTTCTAAACACCTCTTTTGAGATGGCCATCAGGGGCAAGGCCAAAATCATGCCCGATACGCCCCACATATAACCACCCAGAAAAAGGCCGAGGATAATGAACAAAGGATTGATTTTGATACTCGGCCCCATAACATTCGGGGTAATCAAATTGCCCTCGATTTGCTGCACCAGGATGTAGAGCCCGACGACAGCCCAAGGTTGCCAGAACGTATCGGAGACCATCAACATATAACTAAAGGGCAAAACAACGCCGATGGTGGTCCCCACATAGGGAATGATTTCTAGAAATCCTGCCAAAAAGCCCCAGAAAAAGGGATTGGGTACCCCTATTAACCATAGTCCAGATCCTATCAAAAAGCCAAGTATTACCACGACCACTCCCTGACCTACCATATACCGTTTGGTAAGTTTCTGTATTTGTTCGAAAAGGGTTTCCAGTTTTTTTCTCGACCCTGGGTTTACTTGGGTAAGTAAAAAGTTTTTAAAAGCGGTTCTGTAGAGGAGCAGGAAATAGGTGATCAGCACTACCAATATCATATTGACCATCAGGGTAGTGCCCGATAATAGGCCGTCTTGCAGGAATCCGGATGAAAAATCAAGCGTGCCCGAAAAATTTTTGGACAACCACTGGGAAGAGGACTCCGGATCGATATGAAACTGAAGGTTGAACCAATCCATAAATTGCCCTGCAAAATATTTAATCCTTTCCTGGAATGAAGGGAGTTCACTGAACAAAATCCTGGATTGATTGAAGAAAAACAGGATTACCGCGAACAAAGGCACCAGCATGATCAAGAAAGATAGCAGTATCGACAAGATCCTATTACGTAATTTGCCTTCAAAAAAAGCCGCCAACGGCTTTAGCATCAAGGCAAAAAAAAACTGAAAAACAAGGGGACAAGGATTACTTGGGCTACGATCAATAGCAAGATTGTCAAGGCAAGCACGCTAAAAAAGTAGAATACATTGGGAAGGTTGATGGTGTATCCCTTCATAGATCAAAAGTTTATGGTTTGCCCTAAGTCTTTAAATTATTGCACGATCCCAAAGATAACCCAGCAGCAATTAACAGGGCATGATAATGGTCAGTTGTTATAGGAATAACGGAAAGGAATCTTCGTTGTCAAAAGCTTTTGCCCATTAAGTCATTGTATCGGAGACTATTTTAAATCAATCGGTAGGCAAGTATTGCCAATGCGATACAGAAGATGGTGGTATAGATCAACTTGTTGTATTTCGCCAACCAGTTCGGCAAAAAAATATCAAAATTGTCTTTGGTCGAATCCGAATATTTCCGGGCGATGATGGTCAAGGGGCAAAACATTTTGAAAATGGCCAATACCAGCCCCTCCAAGAACACCAATCCCACGCAGAGCCATACCCATAGATCGACCTTGTTGGCGATTACAGCATACAGCAGATAGAAGATCACCATATTAAAGAACAACCATACCAAGGTATGCACAATTTTGATCCATAATAGTTTTCTTTCTTTCATGTTTAGCCTTAGCGGAATGGGAGTCACGTTGACCCTATGGAAATTGCCCAAAAATGTACTGTTTTTCTTCGTTTCATACCCGATCTTGTCCCTGCATTCTGAACCACAGGGCGAGAAACAACATCGCCAAAGGGGCTGTAACCGTCCAGGGAATTGCCAAAAGCAATATCGTTTCCGAAAAATTGGGATAAAAATAGACAAATGCGATCAAAGGCGTTACAAGGGCATTTGCCAAAAATGCAATACGAACCCATTTTTCAAATCCCTGATTATTGAAAATCGGCAGGACGAACAAAGATGCCAAGCCCATGCTGATATAGCCAATGGCATCATAATCCCAAAACATCGAATGTGGCGTCTGTCTAAGGACCTCTATGGGGTAGGTGGAGCCCTGTAGGGTCATCGGGATTACCGTGGCCAATTGTACCACATAATTGGCCGTAACGAATACGGCATAAATGACGGTGAAAATCAGGGCGGCATGGCTCCAGTATTTTTTGGAAGCCGGAGCTGCATGGTGAAGCGCCAGCATTTCCAGCAAAAATGGAATTACGATACAAAGGGAAAACCCATAGATGAAAATTTCATCATAGGGAAATGTCAGGACCCCAATAAGCTGTAAAACCTGTGCGATCACAAACAATATATTTGAGGCAAATGCGATCATTCCTGCACGAAAGCCAATTCTTTTTAGGTTTGTTTCCATAGGTCGTATCGTTACGGTGCATTGTTCAATTGATGATATCGGCTAAATCTGTTTTTCCAAGTAAGACATCTTTTTCAATAATCTCTTTTACGCGCCCCGGTTCTTCCAACAATGGGCTATGTGCAGACCTTTCAAATGTGTAAAAACCTTTCAGGGGTGCCTTTAATTTCTCAAAATAGTCCTTGGCCAAAAAGTAGGATACCGTGTAATCGTATGTACCATGAAAAAAATAAACAGGAACCTCTATTTCCGGCACGTCCATGGCCAGATCCGTGGCAAGCATCCGATTCCAGAGGACGCTTACGCCCGACTCTGCTTTGGCTCGCCACATATTGATTTTTTCGGGCAAGGTGTAGTCACGACATGCAAGTGATGGAATAAAAAGACCGGTCACAATTGAATTCATGTCTCGCATAGTACCTATACCAAGGATGTGCATGGCTTGGTCACGTATTGAAAGGTAAGCTGCTGACGTGCCTTCCGAAATGGTTACGGGCGCTGACTCAAGTTTCCGTACCATTTTTTTGTTTCCGTTTTCCCTAAACTGGGAAAGCATGTATTCATATGCCAGCCTTTCAGACTTAAGTTGATTCGACATTTGGGCCACCCCAATATATGCATGATATAATTCAGGGGATTGCGCAACGACGTGCATGCCGATGTAAGTTCCGCCCGAACGCCCCATGAGAAAAATTTTCTCCTGCCCAAAACGCTTCCTGAGGTAGTTCGTAACTTCCTTTACGTCTGATATCATTTGTTCCAGCGTCATCGACTCTGGTGGAATGTCGGCACGGTAAGAAAGGCCTGATCCGCGTTGTTCCCACCAGACCACGGTGAAATGGTCTTCAAGGCCCGTTGGGTACTTCTTTGTCAGGAAATAGTCTGGAAAGCCTCCATGAAGGTAGAGCAATACCGGGTTCCTTTTATTTTTGCCCTTTATGAACATTCCCTGCCGTATACCCCCGAAGTTTACAAAGGTCTTTTCAGAGATGCTACCCGCCAAAACCTTTCCATTTCTATCTAAAAACGGTTCAGTCTTGCCTGGACTGTAGAAAAGCAACACAACTACAACTAGGAGCAGAAGACCCAAAACAATGGCAAGAATTATGGCTAGGATCTTCATATTGGTTTTCATCCGTTAATTATTCTAGTTTCCCAACAATATATTCGAAGCTTTGCAAATGAAATTTAGTTAAACAAAAATCCTCATGGGATCAGTTCCTCATTGCCTTACAATAAATATGCTTTTAGACTTTTACAAATCTTTCAACCGGCCTTCGCAGGGATACGGGAACGGGATATCTGTTTAAATAACCGGTCCTTATTATAAATTGTATGCGATCAGAAATGCCGATGCTACGATTGATTGATTTTGCGGTTTGGGACTCTTCCAGTATTTGTGTCATAGGGTGAATTGCAATGCCCCGTTCCCTTACTTTTAGAAACATGCGTTGCATACGCATTCCGGTTTCAAGTAATGCTGGCAGTGAATTGTCCTTGCTGGTCATCAAGAGCCAACCAGCTGATCTGGAAACCTGTGATTTGACTTTATCAATGCCTTGCTCCCTAAATCCTTTTGCCATCACATTGCTTTCCCGATAAAAATTGCGTAGGATCCATCCTGGCATTCCCATTATTTCCATACTTGCCGTGGTCAATCCATCCCTGTATTTTTCGGCATCCTTACTAGAAAAACGGATCCATTCTGAAAGCTCTTTTTGGGCCTCATCCCGATAGGCCTGAATCTTGTTCGCTTCAATGGTCTGTTCGTTAAGCCATCCAAATTCTTTTGTGGTATTTCCAAAAAAATGAAAAAAATCCTTTTCATCGTTTACTAAATAGGAAAGATCTTCCTTTTTCAAAGGGTCGTTCAGATAATTGGATCGAACCGTTCTTCGGGTTTTTATTTTATCGGTATTAAAAGTTAATGAAGAACCGGATTTGACCAACTTCACTTCCACCAAATTTTCGTCTTGATTGGTCATTGCCAGGATCTCAAATAGACAGTCATAACCACTATTATTTGCAGCATATTCCAGATTTTGCATGAATGCGCCGATTGATAAAATGGTTTCTCGTTGGGTCGGGTCAACCTTTGGAAGCCATTTTGTTTTATCATTACAAATGACCCAGTGATAAGGTGCAATGTACTTCACTGCCCATGGTTGTGTATTATGACCGCTTGGCGCGAGGGAAGCCAGATAAAGTATATTGATCTCATCTGACCGAAGAGGAAGTTTGATGGTGTTTTCAGCCCTGGTGTCGGATCTGGTGACATTGGACTTGTCGCTCAACAAATAGGTTGCACCACCGGCAAGGATTACAGTACCCCCGGCTATTTTAATAAATTTTCTCCTTTTCATAATTGGCGGATTTTAAAAACTACTTTTTGGCCCTCATTCCATTTTTTCGATGTTATACGTTATGCTTATCAATTTAAATTTTCCATAAACAAATTCCCCATCCGGGTAGTGCCATATGGCCTCCCCGTGGGTCGCGAGGTGGTAACCGTTAACGATCTCATAGTCTTTTGCAGGCGTCGAAAAAGGGTAGCTTTTCATTTCCGAAACCGAAAAGCGGTCATTGGAGATAAAATTAATCAGCTGTCCCTTTTCATTGAAGCTTAAAACTGCCGAAATAGGGGCGCCCCCTGTGGTAAAGGTGGCCTTGGCCGAAAAATCATCAATCGATTCCCAAGATATTCGTTCATCGATTAGTCTGGCAGGAGCAAACAGGCAGAGATCGTTGAAAAAAGTGACCGTCTCCGTAGGAAACATTTCCTCACCTTGGATTTCGACTACTGGAAATATAGAAAGTAATTTGATCAGCATTCCGGCACCGTCTGGTTTGTAGGAATGGTAACCATGGGTCGGTAAGCCTTTTATCTTGGCCTTCATAAAGAACAAGCGGGTAGGGTGGTCGAAAAAATTGTACTGTTCTGAAGTAAATTTGAACCAGTCCTGGCCTTTATCCCGCATTTCGCCTTCAAAGACTATTTTAACATTCGATATTTTGGGCTTTCCAAGTGCCCCAACATACCGCAAATAGCGCTGTACGACCGGGGGCAGTCGTTCAAGGTCTTTTTCCGTGACCGGTCCATTGTTGAAAGTGGATTTATCAATGGCATTTAGCACCTCTTTTTTATAGGTATTCTCAAAATGGGAAGTCGCAAGGCCGATGACCGCCGCGGCCAATAGGATTACATTGCCAAGGGTACCGAATTTGGCATCGTTCCAAACGGAAATAATCAGGAACTGCGATACAACTACGGTTATAATGGTTAAGATTGCCCATGTATCCCTTTTCATAAGATAAATAATGACGGCAACGATAAAAAGTAGACCGGCCAGCAGCCAAAGCCATCCCAGGGGTTTGGAAATGGCCTTGGTCAAAGCTGTCATTTGTCCGAAGCCATAGGCTTTTGCAAATCCCATAAAATGGATCACGCCATGGATCAAAAAAATCAGGGCCAAGATCGTTCTCATCTCTTTTGGGTTTGATGGGACTTCACTTTCGAACAGTTAAAACAGTTTTGCAATGCCGATCCCGATGGAAAAATAGTTGAGATCGACCGATGTGGTCGTGGTGGCTATGTTCAAATCGCGCGAGAGCGACCGGTAACCAAACTGCGGCCGCAGATTCCATTGGCCGCCCAAATCCAGGTCAATTCCAGCACCCAATTCCCATCCCAGGCCATGGCCAGAATCGGCAATGGTATCGCCAGCTGTATTTTCCACTTCGATGTGGTTATACATTCCGCCCAACCTCAGCAGGTAAGATAGCTTTGAAGAAGTGTTGAAAGGGTGGATGAATTGAATTCCGAAAGTGTACCCTGTTTCCTCAAAATCGAATTCCCCGGTACCCGCAAAGGATGGATTGTCGGATTTGAACTGGTTCCAGCCCCAACCGACATAGGCGCCAAGGTGTGGCATAAAGCGATAACCTAAGGCAGCCTCGAACCCAATGCCCGTTTTGAGTTCGGCATCTCCCAGATCCTGTGTGGCGAAATTTAACCCAGGACGCAATTCGGCCGACCATGGGTTTTGGGCCGACAAAGGGGAATGGGCGCAAAACAATAGCGCCATAATGGTAAATGTAGAGCTGATTTTCATGGTTATTGTTTTTAAATTAGGTTTAAAAATAGGTTGCCGATGAAGCATTAAAAATGATTGAAATCATATATGAAGATTTAACAATATCCTCCTTGTCATTTTTGGTTTTCGGGGCATGAACCGTTCATTTAACCAATGGCCCCTTCCATTTTGTAATGGGAAAGGACGCGCAACGCCCTTAAGGTGTTCCATCTACTGGGCCGTCCGGCCTTTTCCATTTCAAAATGCACCTGTCCGGGATGTTTCGCCTGAAGTTTCCAGGAACCGTCCTTTTTCCTTTTTTTTAACAGCACGTCCATTGCGGGCTGCATGCGTTGATCCCACGTTGTGTTCGCGGCTTGAAAATAGTCGAGGGCGCTGAGGATGTCATAGCGCCATCTCCTTGGATAGGATAGCCTTAGGAATTTTTCATCGATGGTCTTCCCGGTCTTATCGGAGCGAAAGAGTTGGTGCATCAATACGAATTCTTCCGCCGCAATGGCCGCTTTTTGGACATCTCCAAGTCGGTACTTATAGCCGTTATTTCCGTATTCGAGAAACCCTTCCAAGACCGACAAGGAGGTATGCAGGGAACTGTGCACCGCCCCAGACCGGTTCGATCGGCAATTGAAGCCGCCATCTTGCATATGTTGGTCCAGGATAAAATCAATAATGGAAAGGAGCTGGTATTCAGGGACTTGGAAGTAACAGGCATAATTCAGGAACATGCCGTTGAGGCAAACATCGCTCTGCAAAATATTGGGAGATGGATTGATGCCGCCATCAGGCCCTTTTTCCGTTTCAATGATTTGTTGTATCGTATCCTTGACAGATCTCTGCTCGGGTGAAATGCAGAGGTTGCGCAAGTCGAGCAAAGTATAATGCGTGGAGGTCCATTTGGGCTGATAAAACTTCAATCCCCAATGACCGTCGGACCTCCGTTTCGACAAGAACTGCGCTCCCCAGCCTTCGTTTGCGATCCGGTTTCGAAGGTCTTGACGATCGTCTGACAGCAAATCGCGATGTACCTGATATTGGATCGCCACGTCGCCTTGCAATAGCCAATCGATCAATTGCTGAAAATCCATTGACATGGGTGGCTGCATATGTGGCGTGTGCCTTTTAATGGTGCTCCAAATTTTTCTTGGCCCAATAGGCTTCGGCTTCCTTTTCCATTTTGGACAAGCGGGTGTAATAATCTGGAAATTCCTTCAAATGTGCCCAAGCGATCTTTGCCGTTAATTTGGGATCGTCATAGGTTAAATTCGTTTCGGGAAAACGGGTACCATGTTCGAATTCAACATTGATGCCCAAAGTGAATTCCTTTAAGTTTGTTTTGTTCCAATCGATGCCAAGGGCATCCCCGATTTCCTTGGCTTCCTTTGCGTTTAATTTTTTCATTTTAAAATTTTTAAAGATCGGTTGGGATAATGATAAAACAATAAAAACCTACAATTTCCAAATTTGGGCTTCTTCCCACCGGGCATTCGACGGTCGAATTATAAGATCAATTTCCTTCCTATAAGAAAGGTGCCATTG
>JBATHI010000429.1:0-6406 GCA_049666645.1 Flavobacteriaceae bacterium
ATCATTGGAAGAATTTTCCATTGCGTTCAAAGACGTTGATGGCGGGGCACATATGGTGATGGGATGGGATAAAACCCGTGTTGCCGTGCCCATCATGGCGCAGATGTAAGCACCAAATTCATGAAAATAAAAACCCAAGGCCGGAAACCTTGGGTTTTTTTATTTAAATATCTTCAAAATTATTATTTCACCCGCTGTCCTCCGACATAGGTATGTTCTACCTTGATATTGGGTACTTCCGAAAGCGGTACTTTCATCAAATCTTTGTTATATATCGTAAAATCGGCAAATTTACCTACCTCGATACTCCCTTTTTCCGTTTCCTCAAAATTGGAATAGGCAGCCCAAATGGTCATCCCGCGCAACGTCTCTTCCCTGCTGAGCGCATCCTGCATCTGAAACCCATATTCGGGATAATCGTCAACATCTTTTCGGGCCACCGCCGCAAAGAAGGTCAAAAAAGGGCTCACCTGTTCCACTGGAAAATCGGTACCCAAGGCCAACCTGCCCGATCGGTCCAATAATGTTTTGAAGGCGTAGGCGCCCATCATGCGCTCTGGCCCCAAGCGATCCCCAGCCCAATACATATCGCTGGTGGCATGGGTGGGCTGCACGGAGGGTATTATGCCGAGTTTGAAATAATCGAAGTCCAATGTATCTACGATCTGGGCATGTTCTATTCTCCAACGGCGACCGGGTTTGTCCTTTAAAACCGACTTGTAGGCGCGTAGCACCACGGCATTGGCCGAATCGCCAATGGCATGGGTGTTCATTTGAAAATCGGAATTCGCAATGCGCCCGGCCAAATTTTCAATGTCCGATACCTGGGTGATCATGGCCCCATAATGGCCGGCCTGATCGGCATAGGGTTTTTTCAAAACCGCCCCCCTGGAACCCAAGGCCCCATCACCATATACTTTGATGGAACGCACGTTCAGGTGGTCTGTCTTTACGGGACCTTTCTTCAAATAATAGTCAACATCTTCCGGTGAATTGCCGACCATGGCATAGATCCGTATCTTTAAGTCCCCCGCCTGTTGCAGGCTATCGATCAATTCAATGGTGGCACGGTCGAGTCCGGCATCGTCGACCGTGGTCAGTCCATTGTCAAAGCAAATGCGTTCCGCTTCCTTCAACGCCCTGATCCGGGTATCAAGATTTGTAGGGGGGATCACGGCATAGATCAAACCCATGGGATTGTCTACCAACACCCCGGTAATTTCGGCGTCTTTTTTTACGATTTCACCACCCTCCACCCTGGTTTCATCGGTAATGCCGGCCTTGTCCAACGCACTCTGGTTGACCAGGAAGGCATGACCGTCAACCCTTTCCAGGACCACCGGTATCGCCGGAAAAAGGGAATCCAATTCTTTTTTTGTCGGGAATTCCTTGATCTCCCAGTCGTTCTGGTCCCAACCCCGCCCTAAAATGAAATCTTTGGGATGTTCATTTTGAAACTGTTGTACCCTTTCAAGCACCTCGGCATAGCTAAGGGTACCGGTAAGATCCGCCCATTGCCGGTTGAGCCCTAGGCCATAGAAATGACAGTGGGCATCGATAAGACCGGGCGTAATGGTAAGTCCTTTTGCATCGAATATTTGGTCAGGGGCATACTTATTATTGATTTCTTCGGTACTGCCCACAGCGACGAACCTTCCATTTTGTACCGCGAAGGCCTGGGCATTTGAAAATGCATCATCGACGGTATAGATGTTAGCATTCACCACCACTAAGTCTACCTTTTCTTTGGAAGGAGCACAGCCCATGACCAAGAATAGAACAAGGATCCACAAATATTTCATAGTACTGTAATTTTTTGGATTGATCGAAATACGCGCATAACCAAATCGGGAATGGCGCTGGAAAAGTGAAATCCCGGAACGTCAACCTAGCCCATTCGGGCTATTTGGCAGAAAGGCTTTTTACGCCGTTTATGGTATAGGTACCGTCGGAGGAGGAGCTGGTACCCGATAATTTGCTGCCCTCTGCTTTGAGTTCCACGGCTACTTTCTGGCCCTCCACATATACGTCGAATGTGATGGTATTCTTTTTTACGGAAATATTGTCTGCCAATAAGGTTTGGTTCGCGGTTTGGATCTGGGCCTGATATACGCCATTTGGGTTGATGATCAGGAGGAGTCCTTTTTCCCATCCTTCGGGCGCACCTTCCACCGTATAGGACCAACCCCCCAAAAGATGGTCTTGAAACGGCACCACCACCACTTCGGGTTGCAACCCATTTTCATAAAGGCTTGTATTGGCCATGGCCCTTGGCGCTGTGAAAAACAAACAAGATAAGAACAAAAAGATGTACAGGTTTTGGTCGGTATTTTTCATGACGTCGATTTTGAACGGTTCAAAGCTTCGTAAATGTAAAGAAATATTTTATTTTATTTCACATCCTAAAATAACCGGTGCTGGCAATCCGAACGTTATCGCTGTAAATCGATCCAGGCATCTATTTTTTTCTCGAGCAAAACCAAGGGTAAGCTACCAGAGTTCAAAATTTGGTTGTGGAATTCCTTGATGTCGAATGCCTGCCCCAGCGCCATTTCTGCCCGATCGCGAAGTTGCCTGATTTTGAGCTGTCCGATCTTATAGGATACGGCCTGCCCCGGGGTAGCCATATAGCGTTCGATTTCGGCGATGATTCCATCTTCCGATTCGGCCTCATGGTCCAAGGAGTATTGAATGGCCTGCTCCCTTGTCCATCCTTTGGCATGGATCCCGGTATCGACCACCAACCGAATTGCCCGGTGCATTTCCATGCTCAGCATGCCAAAATATTGGTAGGGATCGGAATATAGACCCAATTCCTTCCCCAATGATTCGGCATACAGTGCCCATCCCTCCACAAATACGCCCATACTCTCGGGATGCAAGAATTCGGGCAATTGGTCATTTTCCTGTTGCAGCGACAGTTGATAATGGTGCCCTGGTACCGCTTCATGCAAAAATAGCGCCTCGTCCGCGAACTTGTTATAAGTCCGGACATCGGGTATGGGCACATAAAAGATCCCCGATCGGACAGCATCCTTGGAACCCGGTACATACTCGGCACTGGCCGAGGCCTCCCGAAATGCCTCTGTGCGTCTCACTTCAAAATCTGCCTTTGGCTTCAAATCAAATACTTGGCCCAAACGCAGATCGATCCTTTCCTTGATCTCATTAAAATGGGCAAGCACCTCCTCAGGTTGCGTAAAAGGCATTTGTTCCTCACTTTTACGGACGTGATCGAAAAATGCCCTGATATCGCCTTCAAAGCCGATTTCCGCTTTGGCCTTTTCCATTTCACCTAAAATACGGGCCACTTCCTGTTTGCCCAATTCATGGATTTCATCGGCCGTGAGATCGGTGGTCGTATGCAGCCGAATCAGGTAATCGTAGGTGGTCTTGCCATTGGGCAGTGCACCGATGCCGGAGGTGTTCCGGCAATTGGGGAGGTAATCCGTTTCGATGAAATCATTCAATCGCTTATAGGCCGGCACCAACTTGTCTGCGATCAAGGCCCGATATTCCCGATCCAAACGTTCCCGGTCGGCATCGGAAAAAGATTCGGGCATCTGTTTTATGGGGGTATAAAAGAGGTGTTCCCCGACGGGAGTCGATACAAATCCATTCAACTGGGGCAACATTTTTAAGGCAAGCGCTCTGGGCATGACCAGCTGTTTGGCCATCCCTTCCTTCATTTTGAGGATACAGGTATCCAAAAAGACCTCATAATCGTCCAATCTATTAAGCCAATCGTCATAATCCTTTACCGTTTTAAAGGGCTGTACGCCGGTTCCTCCCGCCATCTGTGCAACATACAAATGCAATGACTGTATTTGAAACAGTGGCATCAGTTCAAAACTGGGCAAATCGTAAATCGGTGAGGCCATGGTGACGATCGCATTGGTCAACCCTTCCTTTTTGATGGCGCAATCCCATTGCAGCACTTTTAAGCTGAGCCACTGTTCCGGGGTGGTACGAACCGAATCGAACCGGGACGATCTTTCGAGGAAATCTTCGTAGCTGTCGATCAAAAATTGCTGATAGTCATCGGAGATGTAATTGGCAATGGTATCGTTGTATTCGTTATATCCCGCCTTGGTGGCTTCCATGGGATTGATCCCTTTTTTAAATTCGAAGAATGCGATGAACAAACTGTCGATGGCCCGATTCGGTGATTGTGGTACCGGCTCGGTTTTTTGTTGACATGCGGTACATAAGAGCAGTGCCGAAAGAAAGGTGAAGAGACATTTCATGATGGAAATCGTGATTAGGATATTAAAAGCAATTTGTGATTACCTGGAACGTGGCCTCTGCTTTTCCTTGATCTTTACATAGATCAATTTTTTTCGCCCCTTGGAATCTTCACGTCTTTCCACTTCGAAGTTAGAAATGGAACTGATCAGGGGCGTCAATTTTTGGAAGCCATAGTTACGCGCATCGAAATTGGGTTGTTTTTTTTGTAAAAGGCCCCCAACATCGCCCAAAAAAGCCCATCCATCATCATCCGCAACATCTTCTATGGTATTGGAGATCCATTTGATCTCCTTTGAAGTGATCTTATCTATACTGCTTTTTGATGCCGATATGCTCTGAGGGGTACCGGTGATATCCCCTTCTTCCGACTGACCTTTCAATATTTCGATATAGATAAATTTGTCGCAGGCCACAATGAAGGGACTGGGGGTTTTCTTTTCGCCGATGCCAAAAACCTGCATTCCAGCTTCGCGCAGGCGGGTGGCCAAACGTGTAAAATCGCTATCACTGCTCACCAGGCAGAACCCTGAGACCTTGCCGGAATAAAGGATGTCCATGGCATCGATGATCATGGCCGAATCGGTCGCATTCTTGCCGGCGGTATACCCATATTGTTGGATCGGCGTAATGGCATTCTCCAATAATACGTTCTTCCATTTAGCAAGTCGTGGGTTGGTCCAGTCCCCATAAATTCGTTTGATTGTGGGATTGCCATATTTGGCAATTTCCTCCATCATTTCCTTGATGTATGCCGATGGAATGTTATCTCCATCGATCAATACGGCCAGATTCAGATCCATACTTCCTATAAATTTGCTGCAATTTACGAGGTTTTGCCTTCAAATGTGTAACCTGCTCTTTTTTAAAATGACATTTCCTCCATAAAAAAAGCCTATCACTTGGTGATAGGCTGCAATTTCAAAAAACCAAAAGTTATCTATTAAATGACTTTTACGTTTACCGCGTTCAAACCTTTGTTTCCGTCCTGCAAATCAAATTCAACTTCATCGCCTTCACGAATTTCATCCACCAATCCTGATACATGTACAAAGTGGTCTTTTGCAACGCCTTCTTCTGTAATAAAACCAAATCCTTTGGCATTGTTGAAGAATTTTACTGTTCCTTTATTCATTGTCTTATATTAAAATTAATTAACTGTATTTGGGCAAAGATAACGCCAATTAATGGAGCAAGGCCCTTTTAAATCAGTTATCTTGAGTAAATGCCGTAAACAGGGGGATGTGCGCTGGGCAAATCCAAACATCGACACCGTTTCAACCTCCTAATTCAGGAATGCCCCTTTTTGTGGCGTCTTGCTGATCACAAATTCAACCCTGCGATTAAGGCGTCGGCCGGCTTCGGTTTCGTTTTCGGTGATGGGCCTCCCACCCCCATGGCCTTTCCAGGCAATTCGGTCTTCGGGGATACCGAGTAGTTGAAGATATCCGGCAACGGCCGCGGCCCGCTGCTCGGATAGTATTTGGTTATATTGATCTGTGCCCACATCATCGGTGTGCCCGATGATGGCGATATGGAGCATCGCATTCGATTTCAAATGATCGGCGACTTTTTGCAGTTCGTTTTTGGAGGTTTCCAAGAGCGCAGACCGATCGAACTCAAAAAGGAGGTTCTTAAAAATATAGCTTTTATCGAGTTCTATGTTCTTCGTCTCCTTACCATCGGCGATGGCGACCAGTTCGGAAATCTTTCTGGGGGGATCATCGGTGATCACCGAAACCATGTCAACATAATAATAAGCGCCCTGCTTGCTTTCTTTTTTGGTCTGGAACAAACGGGTACGTGCATTGGGCTTAAAATTGCCCAAGGTCATATATTTTTCAAAGCCCTTGGCCTCGAATTGGGTGCGCACCAAGATCCAATCTTCGGTATTGGAATAAAAGTTGCTATATCCGATCTCCAAGTAATTGTATCGGTTGCCCGCTTGCTGGTACCAAAGGTTCTTGGAAAGGTTTTTCTGGGTATCGATATCCATTTGGTCTTGGGAGAAAAGCACCCCGAATTCCTTGATGGCAGAATCGGAACGGTCGGCCAAACTCACATAAAAGGATACCTCATAATTGACGCCCTTTATCAATTGTTCGCGCAGCTCCACCTGCAGGTATTCCCTATAGTCATCGGGGGCATACACATAGAATCC